>NZ_JCANUT010000030.1:0-44860 GCF_059569095.1 Propionivibrio pelophilus DSM 12018
GCGTTGTCGAATCCAGACTTCCTGCACCATCGACAGTTTTCGGCACGCGCCGGGGGGACGTCCACGCAGCCTTTCTGTCAGGGAACCCTCGCCGGCGGTCTGTGCCTTTCGCAACCACGCCTGAACCGTCCGGACATGAACTCCTGCCACCTTCGCCAGTTCAACGCCACTCAGGCCCGACTGCTTCCGCAGTCGAAGCACCATCTTCCGCAGCGTATCTCGCCCCTCATAACCCAGCTTGCGCGCATCAATCTTTTCCATGCGGAAATCATACCGCAAACAGCCTATTTAAGGGCCGGGTTAATAACCACCAGCGCCAACGCAGAGTTTCCAATCGAACCGATCGGCACGAGGTCGGTCGCCGGATCGAACGTGAGTTTCGAAAACAGCGCACCGTTGCTCGCCAGCGTATTGGAGGCTGTGAGCAACGTCAGCCCGTCCGGCTTCGCGCGAACGACCAACTCGGACCCCAGGTTCGTCGAGGCACCCGGGCGGTTGTCCACGATGATCGTTTCGCCGAGAATCTCGGCCATTTTCCCGGTCACGGTCCGGGTTACGACATCGACACCCCCGCCAGCGGCATACGGCACGACAATGCGTACGAGATTGCCGTCCGCCGCGTGGGCCATCGAGATCAGCGAACTGCAAACGATCGCCTTGACCGCCGTACTTCTGTATAACCGCGAGAACGTGTTAAGAATCCACATGCTTATCCCCTTTCATGGCTGTGATGTTTTTGGAATCAGAGTTCGACCTACCAGGGCATGTTAGGATTCGCTGCTCTATATTGTCTAATACATTTTTTGTGCCTCAGCTATATGGTTATCAAATAGAAAAATGGATTTCCGTCAGCTCAGATATTTCGTCGCGGTAGCCGAGGAACTCAGTTTCAGCGCCGCCGCCCGCCGGTTGCACATCAGCCAGCCACCGCTCAGTCTGCAGATCCGCGCCATGGAGGAAGAACTCGGCGCCCAGCTCTTCAAACGCGACAGTCGCAAGGTCGAACTGACCAATGCCGGGGAACTTCTGCTGGACGGCGCCCGGAAAGCGCTGTCGCAACTGGATCGTGCCGGCGAGATCGTGCGACAGGCGGTGCGTGGCGAAGCCGGCGAACTGCGTGTCGCATTCACCGCTTCGGTTCCCATGTTCGAGGCCTTCCCGAGCATCCTGCAGAAGTACCGGGAAAGCCATCCTGCCGTGATTGCCGATCTCGTGCACATGTCGACGGCAGGCCAACTGCAGGCACTCGCCGACAAGACGATCGACGTCGGCTTCCTGCGCCCCTCTCCATTTTTCTATCCGCCGGCGGGGATTGCCGTCAAGGAGCTCTGGCAAGACAGGCTTGTTGCCGTGCTGCCGGTTTCGCATCCATTGGCCGTCATGAACACCCCGGTGCCGATGGAGTCGCTGGCACGCGAGGACTTCATCCTCTTCCCGCGCGGCCTGGGGTGCGGCCTGTTCGAGCACGTCAGCACCCTGGCCAGTCGCGCCGGTTTCGGCCCGCGAATCCGCCAGGAAGCGCGGGAGGGCACGACGATCCTCGGGCTGATCGCCGCCGGAATGGGTGTCTCGATCCTCCCGGAGATCTATACGCGGACGGGAATCCCGGGGGTGGCTTATCGGACGATCGACGCCGAGGGGACGGAGAGCCGCTTGCTGATCGCTTCGCGCAGCGATGACGACTCACCGCTGCTGAAGCATTTCCTGGCGTTCGCGGGCGAGTTCAGCACCATTTCCGACGGCTGAGGATTTTCTCTCGTGCCGTCGCTTTGTAGATGCGCCAACTTCGTCCCTGACTCAGGTTATTTCAACAGTACAAGAGCACGGTTCAGACGCCGGCAGCTTGCATCATCTGTGCCTTGATCAGCGGCTTGATCCCCCCACTGGAGAGGATGTTCAGCGTGTACTCTGAGAACGGCTCGGCCTGCGCCGTTGCGCCCGTCGTCACGTTGGTAACCACCCCGGTGCCGAACTCCACCTGCAGCACATCTCCCTTGCTGACCAACGCGCTGATTCCCTTGCAGACGATCAGCGGAATCCCGAGATTGATCGCGTTGCGATAAAAAATGCGAGCATACGAATCGGCAATGACCGCACCGACGCCGACGGCCTGCAGTGTCACCGCGGCATGTTCCCGGCTTGAGCCGCAACCGAAATTGCTCGACGCGACGACGATATCGCCGGCGACGAACTCCTTGACGAAGGAAGGATCGGCCCCTTCCATCGCGTGCTTGGCGAGGTCTTCCGCATCGGTCAGTTCGAGATAGCGGCCGGGATAGATCTGGTCGGTGTCGATGTTCGCCCCGAAAACGAAGGCCTTGCCCTTGATGATTTTTTCTTTCATTGACGCGTACTCCTCATTTACAGATAGGGGGTGGGGTCGGTGATCTTGCCTTCCAGCGCGGCAGCGGCCACGGCGGCCGGCGAACCAAGGAAGATCTTCGCGGCGCTGTGCCCCATGCGCCCCGGGAAGTTTCGGTTGGTCGTAGTGATGCAGGTTTCGCCCGAGGCAATCATCCCTTCATGCGTACCCAGACACGCCGCGCATCCGGGCGTAACGAAGGTGGCACCGGCATCGACGAGCGTCTGCACGTAACCCTTCTGCATCGCTTCGAGGAAGACGCCCTTGGACGCCGGCACGATCACGAAGCGCGAGCGAGGATTGATCTTCCTGCCATTGAGGATTTTCGCTGCGATGGCCAGGTCATCGGCCCGACCACCGGTGCAGGAACCGAGATAGGCCTGATCGATCGGTGTCCCGACGTACTGTGCCAGATCGAAGACGTTGTCGACGCTACTCGGGGCGGCCAGTTGTGGCTTGATCGTAGTGACATCGAAGGACAGTTCCTCGGCGTATTTGAAATCCGGATCGGTCGTGACGATCTCAAAGTCAGCGTTAACCTTGGCATCCACGTACGCCATCGTGATTTCGTCGGGCTGGATGTAGCAAGTCTTCGCGCCCATCTCGGTCGTCATGTTGCACAGCGCCATGCGCTCGGACATGCTGAACTGTTTGAGTACCGGCCCGGTGAATTCGATGGCCTTGTAGACGCCGTAATCGGCGCCCAGCTTGCCGATGATGTGCAGGATCACGTCCTTGGCATAGACGCCGTGCTGTACTGTGCCTTCGAGATTGATGCGGATGATTTCCGGCACGCGGAACCACAGTTTGCCGGTGGCCATGATGATTGCCAGATCTGTCGCACCCACGCCCGTACCGAAGGCACCGAAGGCCCCGTGCGTCGTCGTGTGCGAATCGGTGACGACCAGCAGTTGCCCGGGATACGCCAACCCCTTGTCGGCCAGGACCTGATGGCAAACCCCCTGATCGATGTCCATCAGCAGATCGATGCCCTGCTCCCAACAGAACTCGCGGAACTGTTTCTGGTTCGCCGCCTGCATGATCGACGAGGCCGGGGCGTAGTGATCGAGGAAGACGATCAGTTTTTTCGGATCGTAAACCCGCGTGCCGCCGATTTCGTGAAACGAGCGAATCGTTTGCAGATAGAGGTCGTTGACACCCGCGAGATCGACCTCGCAGTTGACGATTTCGCCGGTAACCACCTTGTCCTTGCCAGCGGCCCGAGACATGATTTTTTCAATTGCGTGCATTGCTTGCTCCTTGATTGCGTTACGTCTTACAGCATGAACATTTGAGCCAGCCAGGTGGCAAACAACCCACCCAGCGCCATCGGCAAACCGCTGATGCTCAACGTCTTCAGGCCCATGTTCATGTCGTACTCGTTCATCTTGGTGAATACCCAGAAGAAACTGTCATTGACATGGCAGATCAGGCGGGCACCCGCACCGGTGGCCAGGAAGATCAAAATCGGATCCATATTCAGTTGTGCGGCCATCGGAGCGCAGAGCGTAGCCGCGGTAATGACCGCGACCGTGCCAGAACCCTGAATGGCTTTGAGCAGGCCGGAAATAACGAACGGAATCAGGATGAACGGCAGGCCGCTCTGCGCCACGTAGTCCGCAACGGCATTCCCCGCCCCCGAGATCTTCAGGATCGCGCCAAGCGAACCACCGGCCGCGGTGATGAAGATGATCTGGCCGGACTCGGTTAGCGCCGCATCCATGATCTTCAGGACCTTTTCCTTGCCGATTCGCTTGCCGAGCATGACGATGGCCAATACCGTGCCGAGTGCCAGAGCGACGTTGGCATCGCCGATGAAAGCGAAGATCTGCGCCACCGGGTGCTTCTTGCCAAGGAGCATCGAACTCGTCGTATTGAGCAGGATCAGCACCATCGGGAACAGCAATGGAAACAGCGACGGCATCGTGCCCGGCATATCCTTCTCGCTGGTGACATCGGCCGGCGTATCCGTGCTGGTCGCGTGGTACTGATAGGCTTCCGGGTGCTTTCTGGCCACGTAGAACATCGCCCAGGCCCAGCCGAACAGCGTCATGAAGATCGCGGCGAACGAGCCATAGGCAATCGCACGGCCGATATCGATCTTCAGCAATCCGGCAACGGCCAATGGCCCGGGCGTCGGCGGAACGTAAACGTGTGTCGCCAAAAGACCCGCCGCCAGCGAGACCGCCAGCGCGGAAAACGCCACGCCGCTCTTGTTGGAAATCGCCTTGGCGAGCGGGGAAAGGATGACGTATCCGACGTCGCTGAACACCGGAATCGAGATCAGGTAACCGGCGATGGACATGGCGAACGGCGACTTCTTCTGCCCGAGCATCCGGACGCAATCGACCGCCAGCCGACGCGCCCCGCCGGAATCTTCCAGATACTTTCCGAGCATCACGCCGAAGATGATGATGATGCCAATGCTGCTCAGGGTTTTCCCGAACCCTTCGGTAATTCCCTTGACGACGGCAACGCCTTCCATGCCGGACAAAAGACCGATGGTTACCGCGCCGACAAGCAGTGCCACAAAGGCACTGATGCGCAGCTTGATCGCGAGAAACAGTAGAACGACGAGGCCAATTCCAAAGGCCATTATGGATGACATATAACCCTCCTTGTGTGATGGAAAAATCCGACAGTTGCTTAGCAATGACCATGCCAAACAAAAAACACACATATAAACAGCATGTTACAAGCAATCATCCGAGATGCCGAAGAGCTAATGTTCCATATCGTTTCACACACGTACCATAAAGTTTCAATCATGCAATAATTCAGCGCCCCCACCCAACATAAGCTCATCGCAAAGAGAATCTTCAATGACGAAAATTACATTTCTTGCCCCGGCAGAACGCCTTCTTGACGAGGCACGCTGTGCTCTTGAAGGCAACGACAAGGATATTGATTTTTCTGTCGGGCTACTGAGCGAGGGAGTCCGCGTTGTTTCATCGCTCGTTTCACGAGGCACCGAGATCGTCATCAGTCGAGGCGGAACCGCCTCAGCGATTCGCGATTCAGGACAGGACGCAATCGTTGTCGACATCCCTGTTACCGGGTTCGACATTATTCGGGCTATCGAAAAGGCAAAATGCCATGGAACCCACATCGCCGCCGTGGCGTTCCCGGCGATGATCAGGGGAATCGAAAGTCTGATTTCCGCTTTGGGAATTGACCTGAGACTTTATCCCCTGGAGTCCGAGCATGAAGTCGAAGATCAGGTCAAGCAGGCGCTTAGTGACGGGGCCGATGTCGTTGTCGGTGGCTATGTCACGCTCCTTGCCACGCAAAAATTCGGCTATCCGGCCGAATTGATCGAGAGCGGCCGTGAGGGAATCATCCAGGCCGTCGCGGAGGCGCGGCGAATCGCCCATGCGCGAAACATCGAAAAGGCGAAAGCGGAAGTGTTCCGCGCCGTGCTCGACTACTCCTACGACGGAATTCTCTCCGTCGATCAAACAACCCGAATCTCCGTCTTCAACCCCGTTGCCGAGCGGATCACCGGTTTGCGCAGCAGCGAGGTAATGGGACGAAAAATTGCCGACGTATGGCCGACTCTGCGCATCCAGAACGTCATCGCGACCGGCCAGGAGGATCTCGGCCAGATCCTCAGCATCAACGACACGGACGTGCTGTGCAACACGGTGCCCATCCTCGTCAACGAGCAGTGCGTCGGCGTCATCGTCACCTTTCAGGACGTCGCGCAAATCCAGAAGGTGGAAGCCCAGGTTCGCCAACGCATTTACGCGACTGGGCACGTTGCCCGTTTCACCTTCGCCGACATCGTGACCCGGAACGAAGATGTCCGGCGCACGATCGAAATCGCCAAGGATTACTCGTTGGCCGATTCGTCGATCCTGATCATTGGAGAAACCGGTTGCGGCAAGGAGTTGTTCGCGCAAAGCTGCCATAGCTACAGCCGATGCAAAGACGGGCCGTTTGTGGCCATCAACTGCGCAGCTTTGCCCGGCCAGATTCTGGAAAGCGAGCTATTCGGTTACGTGGGTGGCGCGTTCACCGGCGCCAGCCAGAAAGGAAAGCCGGGCGTGTTCGAGATGGCGCACGGTGGCACCCTATTTCTCGACGAGATTGGCGAAATCGAATTCACGACACAAGGAAAGCTGCTCCGCGTCCTGCAGGAAAAAAAGGTCATGCGCCTCGGTAGCGACAAGCTGATTCCAATCGACGTCCGCGTCATCGCCGCCACCAACAAGAACCTTAAAAAACTCGTCGACCAGAACGCATTTCGCGCCGACCTGTACTATCGTCTGAACGTACTTCAACTTCGCCTCCAACCCCTGCGTTCTCGCAAACAGGACATCGGCGCACTCGCAGAAGCATTTCTTCAGGAGCACGCGACCGACCGGCGAAAGAGGTTGTCGCCGAGTGCGGTGAATGCTCTGGAGAGTTACGACTGGCCTGGGAACATCAGAGAGCTGAGAAATATCGTCCAGCGCCTGATGGTCTCGTGCAAGCAGCAAAGCATCAGCGCCGACGCGGTCAAACTGGCGCTGGCAGATCTGGAGGAGCCGGTTGAGTACGCACCGGAGACATTGGCTGGCTATGACGAAATCGCCGAGATCAGAAACGCCCTGGCCAAAGCCAGAGGAAAATACACCCTGGCTGCCGAAATACTGGGAATCGGACGAACCACCTTGTGGCGAAAAATGCGGCAGCATGGCTTGAAATAAGGGTGGCAGCGACGAAACGCCACCCTTGCTCATGCGCCTGCCGCGCCCGCCCCTGATCGATCAGAGCACTTCGACCTGCAGCCACTATCCATCTCTGGGCCGCCGGGTGGTCCGGTCGGAGCGATTGCCGTTACGTACTGGTTTTATCATTGAACAAAAAGTGAGCGCCGGAAGAGGCATGCAGGTGCACACCCCTTCCGGCTCACAGGAGTCGCTTCCCGGCCCCCACCGGGAAGCGGCCCGTCCCCAAACCCGGAGTATTTCAACAACACATTCCTGCCCCCCACTGCGAAGCAGGGGCCGTGCTGGCAAACCTTCAAGGCCTTGAGCGAACAATCACCCCAGGCGAGAGATGAAGTAGCCCGCGCAGACAGCCGTTCCGATAACACCTGCAACGTTCGGTCCCATCGCATGCATCAGCAGGAAGTTGCCCTTGTCGTACTTGGCCCCGACCACCTGGGAGACACGCGCCGCCATCGGCACGGCGGAAACCCCGGCAGATCCGATCAGCGGGTTGATCGGGTTGCTCGGCGACAGCTTGTTCATCAGCTTGGCCAGCAACACACCACCCGCCGTAGACACGGCAAACGCGATAACCCCGATACAGATGATCATCAGCGTTTTCGGGCTGAGGAAGTTCGCCGCGTCCATGGTCAGACCGACCGAGGTACCCAGGAAAATCGTCACGATATTGATGATTTCATTCTGGGACGCCTTGGTCAGACGCTCGACAACCCCCGACTCACGCATGATGTTGCCCAGCATCAGCATGGCGACCAGCGGCGAAGCCGGCGGAACGACCAGACACACGATCACCATGACCACGATGGCAAACATGATCCGCTCGAGCTTGCCGACCGGGCGAAGCGTCTTCATGCGAATCTTCCGCTCGGCATCGGTGGTCAAGGCCGTCATGATCGGCGGCTGAATCAACGGCACCAGCGACATGTAGGTGTACGCCGCCACCGCGATCGGGCCAATCAGGTGAGCCGCCAGCTTGTTCGCCGTGAAGATCGAGGTCGGACCATCTGCACCACCGATGATGCCGATAGAGGCACCTTCGCCCGGCGTGAACACGCCGCTGACAACCGCAACGAACATCGTCGCAAATATGCCGACTTGCGCAGCCGCCCCGAGGAACAGAGTTCGCGGGTTGGCGATCAGCGGACCGAAGTCGGTCAGCGCCCCCACACCGAGAAAGATGATCGGCGGGAAGAGCTCCAGGTGAATCCCCTGCGAGATGTAGTAATACAGCCCGCCCGGAACGTGCACCAGGTTATCGACGAACGGCTCGTTCAACACCCCCATGGTCGGGATGTTGGCCAGGAGCGCACCGAAGGTGATCGGCAGCAACAGCAGCGGTTCATACTGCTTGACGATGGCGCAATAGAAGAGGACGGCGCAAACCGCCCACATCATGACCATCCCACCGGTGATCTGCGAGAACCCGGTGGTGGTGGTCATCATGATCCAGAATTGTTCAAAAATCCCAGTCATGGCGACCTCAGCTCAGCTGAACCAGAACCTGCCCCTCGGAAACGGCATCACCTTCCTTGACCAGAATCGCGGACACGGTTCCCGCTGCAGGCGCATAGATCGGCGATTCCATCTTCATGGCTTCGAGCACGACGAGTTCCTGATCGGCAGCGACCTGCTCACCCACGGCGACGCGAATCTTGAACACGGTTCCCGGCATCGGGCAGACAACGGCACCAGCCCCAGCAGCAACAGGAGCAGCGGCTACCGGAGCCGGCGCGGGAGCGGGGGCCGGCGCTGCAACAGGCGCGGCCGCAACAGGCGCCGGAGCAGGCGCAGCGGCGGCAGGAGCGGCTACCGGAGCAGCAGCGCCATCAGCGACTTCGACACAAACATCGTAGGTTTTGCCTTCCAGCGTGATTCTGAGCTTTTTCATGATTAATTTTCCTTTTGACTGAAATCGGAATGAATACTCAAACCGAGCTTCCCGTGGGGCGGAACGAAACGACAGAAGCGGACGAACCGAACATCTCGTGCGCCACGGCCGTCAGCAATACGAGAATTTTTTCCTGGCCAAGGCCGCCAGGAGCCACTATCGGCGCACTGGCCACGGGTGCAGCACCCACCGACTTGGCCGCGACCGGCATGGTTTTGCCGTAATACTGAGCAGGCAGAAAAGTCTTCAGACACCAGGACAGCAAGATGCTAATGCCCGTAATCGCCCCAAGGACGACGAAGACCACCAGCAAGCCCGTCGCCTGGAACTCGACGATCTCTCCCATCGTCGGCTTCTCTGAAAAGGGTGACTTTTTTGCCGGTACCTGCGTGGTCGCAACGGTCGCTTGTGCCTCGCCGGTCTGGGCTGCCGCCACACCTTCTGCGCTGGCAAGAATCAGGACATTTGACTGCAAAGAATTCATGGTAGGTTGTTTCCCGTTAATGAAATTCAGTGAAACAAAGAGGTAACACCACGCCGTGGAAGAAGAGTCGTACCCAATGCTGAACGCACCAGGCACGCAGCCGCTTAGAGCGTCTCGACCCGCAGATGGTAGGACTTGCCCTCGACGCTGAGGTTGTAGGCAACGACGCTGCCCGGCGCTGCCGAGACCACGGCGGCAGGCGCTGCGGCAACGGGCGCTGCCGGCGCCGGTGCGGCAGCCGGTGCAGGGGCCGGAGCCGCAGGCGCCGCGGCCGGCGCCGGCTTCTTCTTCGGCACGGAGACCTTGAAGTTGCCCTTGAGGAAGTCCAGGCCCTTGTTGCCACCCTTGGTCGCCAGCGCACCGATGATGAAAATGTTTTCGTCGGTCACCGGCAGCCCGTTTTCTTCCAGCACCTTCTTGGCCTTCGGGATGCCCGGCTCAAGGCCCTTGATCGGGTCGCCGGTGAATACCGGTTTCTTCATCTGCTCGGAGGCGATCTTGACGATCTCGGGATCGGGGGCGACCGGGGTCTTGCCGAAGTAGCCGAGGACCATGTTGCCGTAGCCTTCGGTGATCTTCTTCCACGGGCCGAGCATCACGTTGGCGTAGGCCTGCTGGAAGTAGAACTGGGAGACCGGGGTGACCGAGGTGCCGAAGCCGCCGCGGGCGACGCATTCGGCCATGGCCTTGATGACTTCCGGATACTTATGGAAGGTCTTGTTCTCGCGCATCATCAGGGTGTTGGCGGTCAGCGCACCACCCGGCATCGGGCTGAAGATGACTTCGGTATCGATCCCCAGGGCTTCCGGCGGGAATTCGTAGTCGCTCAGGCATTCCTTGGCGACTTCGTTGGCTTCCATGACCTTGTCGACGTCGATGTCGAGGGTGTACTCGGTACCCTTCAGCGCATGCCAGACGGAGAACAGGTCGGGCTGGGCGGTGCCGCCGGAGAGCGGGGCGCGGCCGACGCAGATGCCATCGCAGCCGGCTTCGATGGCGGCGATGTACTGGGCGACGCCGGTACCGCAGGTGTCGTGGGTGTGCATGCGCAACTCGACCTTGTCGCCGAGCAGCTTGCGGGCCTGCTTGAAGGTCTCATAGACCTTGCGCGGGTTGGAGGTGCCGGAGGCGTCCTTGAAGCAGACGCTGGAGAAGGGCACGCCGGAGTCGAGGATGTCGCGCAGGGTCTTGGTGTAGAACTCCGGGTCGTGCGCGCCGGAGCAGCCGCGCGGGAGTTCCATCAGGGTGACGACGACTTCGTGTTCGAGGCCGGCGTTGGCGATGCACTGGCCGGAGTAGATGAGGTTGTTGACGTCGTTGAGCGCGTCGAAGTTGCGGATGCGGGTCATGCCGTGCTTCTTGAACATCTTGGCATGCAGGTCGATCATGTCGGCCGGCTGCTGCTCAAGCGCGACGACGTTGATCCCCCGGGCGAGGGTCTGCAGACGGACGTCCGGGCCGACGGCCTTGCGGAAGGCGTCCATCATGTCGAAAGCCGATTCGCCGCAGTAAAGGAACGGTGACTGGAAACGTGCACCGCCGCCAGCTTCGAAGTGGGTGATGCCCGCCGCCACCGCGGCTTCCACGGCCGGAATGAAATCCTTGGTCAGGGCCCGCGCACCGAAGATGGACTGGAAGCCATCACGGAAACTGGTGTCCTGGAAAAGTATCTTCTTGCTCATGATGAGGATCCGAATTAGAGAAGTGCTGATTTATTGAAGACTCGTCATTCCAGCGCAGGCGGGATTCCAGAAAAATCGACGAACTGGACCTCGGCCTTTGCCTGGGTGACGAATATTTCGGCGTTTCCTTCGGGGCTATCCGCGCGGATTGACCGCAAGCGCCTCGGCCACCGAATTGCCATGAGCCTGAATCAGTTCGATCACCAGCCCTTCCGGCAACTGCAACCAGTGGTGCCCTTTCGGCGTCTCGCGTGCTCCCCAGGCGGTTACTGCGCGAATCGCCTCCTCGAGATTTTCAGTCACGACGCCGATATGGCCGACCAGGCTGGTCGTTTCGGCCCCTTCCCCCTGCGCCACAAGCTGGATTCCGCCAACGGTCCAGGCTTGCTGCGGCGAGTCCTCGGGACCTTGCACACGGTAAACGGGCATGCCGAGCGCCTCATCGAAAAAGCGGATATGCCACAGCACATCCTTGACGTGAATGGCTACGTGCTCCACGTACGATCGATTTGTGTGAGTCAAAGGAAAACCCTCCATTTTTCAGAAAATGAATCAGGCGACGAGCGAGGCAATCGACTTGCCGACATCGCTCGTCGTGGCGTTACCGCCCATATCCGGCGTGCGCGCCCCCTCGGCAAGGACCGTTTCGATGGCGCGGAGCAGTTCGCCCCCGGCCTCATGACAGCCGAGGTGTTCGAGCATCATCGCCCCGGCCCAGATCTGCCCGACGGGGTTGGCTATACCCTTGCCGAAGATGTCCGGCGCCGAGCCATGCACCGGCTCGAACAGCGACGGGAATTTGCGGTCCGGGTTGAGGTTGGCCGACGGCGCGATGCCGATGGTCCCGGTGCACGCCGGCCCCAGATCGGAGAGGATGTCGCCGAACAGGTTGGAGGCGACCACGACGTCGAACCAGTCCGGACGCCGGACGAAGTTGGCGGTCAGGATGTCGATGTGGAACTTGTCGGTGCGGACGTCGGGATATTCCCTGGCAATCTCGGCGAAGCGCTCGTCCCAGTAAGGCATGGAGATCGAGATGCCGTTCGACTTGGTCGCCGACGTCAGGTGCTTCGCCGGGCGCTTCGACGCGAGTTCGAAGGCGAAGCGGATCACGCGATCGACCCCGATGCGGGTAAAGACGCTCTCCTGCACGACGAATTCCCGCTCGGTGCCCTCGAACATCTTCCCGCCGACGCTGGAATATTCGCCTTCGGTGTTCTCGCGGACGATGTAGAAATCGATGTCACCGGGCTTGCGTCCCGCCAGCGGCGACGGCACGCCGGGCATCAGCCGCGCCGGGCGAAGATTGACGTACTGATCGAACTCGCGCCGGAACTTGAGCAGCGAACCCCACAGCGAGATGTGGTCGGGCACCTTCTCGGGCCAGCCGACGGCGCCGAAATAGATCGCGTCATGGTTGCGAATCAGCGCCTTCCAGTTGTCCGGCATCATCGCGCCGTGTTTCAGGTAGTAGTCGCAGTCCCAGTCGAACTCGTCCCAGACGAACCGGATGCCATGCTTGCCGGCAATGGCGTCGAGGCAGCGGATCCCCTCGGGCATGACCTCCTTGCCGATTCCGTCGCCGGCAATCACGGCGATTTTCAACTCCTTCATCGTTCCTTCCTCTCAAATAAAAGCGCGATCATCCGGACAGACGATCGCGCTCACTCAGTACGTCAAACGATCCATGCCCGCAAGCGACGGTGCTATTTCAGCGCCGTCGGCAACCACATCGTAATCGAAGGAATGTAGGTGAGAACCAGCTGGCACACAACCAGAACACCGATAAAGCTGATGACTGCCCGCGACAGACTGGTCATCGACACTTTGGCGATGCTCGACGCGACGAACAGGTCGACACCGACCGGCGGGGTGATGCAGCCGATTGCCAGGTTCGTGACCATGATCACGCCGAAGAAGACCGGATCAATGCCCAGCTTGACCACGATGGGAACGAGTATCGGTGTCAGGATGGTGATCGCCGCCGAGGCATTCAGCAAAACGCCGACGATGAACAACAAAACGTTGATCAGCATCAGGAACACGATCGGGTTGGTCGTCAGGCTGATGAAGTACGCCGCCAGTTGCGCCGGGAACTGCTCGCGGGTGATAACCCAGCTGAACAGCCCCGCGGCGTTCATGATGAACATGACGACCGCGGTTCCGATCACGGTGCTCTCGAAGATCTTCGGCAGGTGCGAGATCTTCAGATCCCGGTAGATGACGAAGCCCACGATCAAGCCGTAGACGACAGCGACAACCGCCGCTTCCGTCGCCGTGAAGATGCCGCCGTAGATCCCGCCGAGGATGATGACCGGCATCAGCAGCCCCCAGCTGGCTTCGCGGAAGGTTTTCCAGACGTTGGCGCCGCCCTTGAATTTCTCGCCGCCGTAACCCGCTTTCTTCGACTTGTAATAGATGAGGAAGCACAGCGAGATGCCCATGATCAGCCCCGGCACGACGCCGGCGAGGAACATGTCGCCGATCGACACGCCGGCGATGACGCCATAGACGACCATCGGCACGCTCGGCGGGATGATGATCCCGGTTTCCCCCGCCGCCGCGATGATCGCCGCGGAGAAGCTTTTGTCGTAGCCACGCTTCTCCATTTCGGGGAACAGCACACCGCCGACTGCTGCCGTCGTAGCTGCAGACGAACCGGAAATGGCCGAGAAGAAGACGCCGGTGATCTGCGCGACGATGCCGAGGCCGCCGGTCAGCCAGCCGAACAGCGAATCGGCGAACAGGACCAGCCGCTTCGATACCCCGCCTTGCGACATGCACGATCCGGCCATGATGAAGAACGGAATGGCCATCAACGGGAACGAATCGTTCGAGGCCAGCATCCGTTGCACGACGATGGTCAGCGGCAGATCCGAGTACCAGATCGACAATGCTGTCGACAGCCCCAACGCGACGGCAATCGGCACGTTGAGCAGGAGCAGGACGCCCAGCGCAATAAACAAGAGTGTGACAGTCATTTCCCTATGCCCCCTTCACCGATTCGTTGCCCCTGGCGACGAACAGGTCGTCCAGGACATTCTTTATCTCGCAGATGAACAGCACAATCGCCGACAGCGGCACCGCCAGATAGACGTAGCCCATCGGCAATTCCAGCGCCGCCGATTCCTGATCCATCGTCTCGCCGACCATCTCGAAGCCGTACCAGATCAGCATCCCGTAGAAGACGAGGCTGAGCACGCAGGCCAGGACCTTCGCCGGCTTGGCCATGCTGGCCGGCAGCCTCTCGACGAGGATTTCAACGCCGATATGCGAGCGTGTCCGCAGCGCCAGCGCCGAGCCCATGGCGACCGACCAGATGAACATGTAGCGCGCCAGTTCCTCGGAAAAACTGAGTGACTCGCCGAGAACGTAGCGGTAAATAACCTGCAGAAAAATCATCACCGTCATGACGACGGCGGTGGAAACACCGCACCATTTCGCACAGGCGACGGTGATGTTGGTAAGTGTGTCGATAAATTTCATTGCCCCTCCGCTGAAAAAAGGGCGATCCGGAGACCGCCCCTCTCAAGCTTCAACCCTGTTATTTGGTGTCCTTGATCTTCTGGATCAGATCCTTGCCAATCTTGTCGGCGAACAGATCCCACACCGGCATCATCTTTTCCTGGAACGCCGCGATTTGCTGCGGTGTCAGCCTGGTGACGGTCATGCCCTTTTCCTCGAGCTTGCCGACGTATTCCTTGTCCATCTTCGCCGACAGTTCGCGGTTGAATTTCTTCGCTTCGGCGCTCGCCTTCAGGATCTCTTCCTGATACTTGGCCGGGATCTTCTTCCACGAGGCAAGGCTGAAGACGACAGCTTCCGGCGAATAGGTATGGCCGCTCAGGGTCGCGTACTTCTGCACCTCGTAGAAGCGCGAGGTGTAGATCTGCCCCAGCGGGTTTTCCTGCCCGTCGACCACCTTGGTCTGCAGGCCGGTGAACAGTTCGCCGCGCGCCATCGGAGTCGGGTTGGCGCCGAGCGCCTTGAACATCTCGATGTACATCTTGTTTTCCATCACGCGGATCTTGACGCCCTTCATGTCGTCAGGCGTCACGATCGGGCGAACGTTGTTGGTGATGTTGCGGAAGCCGTTCTCCCAGGTGTCGATCACCTTCATCTTCTTCTTTTCGTCGCCGGCGTAGATTTCCTTGGCGAGCGGACCGTCGACGACCTTGTAGACGTGTTCGCTGTCGCGGAACATGAACGGCAGTTCGATCACCTGCGTCTTCGGCAGGAAGCTCGACAGCACCGCCGCCGTCGTCAGCGTGATGTCGACCGAGCCGAGTTGCAACCCTTCGAGCAGTTCACGCTGACCACCGAGCAGGCTGTTCGGGAAGATCTGGATCTCCACCGCGCCGTTGGTGTTCTTCTTGACCAGCTCGGCGAACTTCTCCGCAGCCTGGTGATACGGCTCATCGGTCGGCGCGACATGGCCGAACTTGAGTTTGATCGTGTCCTCCGCAGAGGCCGGGAACGCCAGCGACAGCGCGCTGACGGCGAGAAGCGAGGAAATGACGAGTTTTTTCATGGTTTGTAACCCTCCTTATTTGATGAATCCAACTTGGCTGTAGATCTTTTCCAGAATCGGTTCCTTCTTGGCGTTGAATTCCGCCTTGTTCTTTTCAATCAGGTTGTTGCCCTGCGTGTCGATGGAGATGATCAGCGGGCCTAGTTCCTTGACGCGATTGACCCACAGGGTTTCCGGCATGCCGAGGTCCTGCCACTCGGCGCGCTCGATCTCCTCGACCTGGGTCGCCGCCAGCACCGCGCAGCCGCCGGGGAAGATGGCATGCACGGCCTTGTGCTTCTTGCAGCCTTCCTCGGTCAGCGGCCCCATGCCGCCCTTGCCGACGATCAGCTTGACGCCGGTCTGCTCGATGAACTCGCGCTCGAATTTCTCCATGCGCATGCTGGTCGTCGGGCCGATCGACACCATCTCGAACTTGCCGTCGTCGAGCTTGCGCACGATCGGCCCGGCGTGGAAGATCGCCCCGCCCTTCAGGTCAACCGGCAACTCGCGCTTCAGTTCGATCAACCGGCGATGCGCGACATCGCGGCAGGTGACGATATGACCGGTGAGATAGACGACGTCGCCGACCCGCAAATCCTCGAGATCCTCGTCCTTGATCGGTGTGGTAAGTACTTTCTTGCTCACAGTTTGGCTCCTTCATGCGTCAGGACTTCGTAGGACATGTCGGCGTTGATGCGGATGCGCCCGCGCCGGTGCGCCCAGCAGCCCGTATTGACGGCCACGCCGATCGTCGAGGGGTGGCGGGCAGACGCCTCGATGTTCACGCCCATCACGCTGTCGGTGCCGGTCAGCCCCTGCGGGCCGATACCCATCTCGTTCAGTCCATCCTCGAGGAGCTTTTCCATCTTCGCGGCGTTCAGATCGGCGTTATGCGAACCGACCGGCCGCATCAGCGCCTTCTTGGAAAGCCGCGCTGCGGTTTCGACGGCGGTAGATACGCCGACGCCAACCAGCAGCGGCGGGCAGGCATTGACGCCGCGCGAGGAAATGACGTTGAAGACGAATTCGGCAACGCCTTCATAGCCCTGCCCCGGCATCAGCACCGTGGCCGAGCCCGGCAGAGTGCAGCCGCCACCGGCCATGTACACGTCGATCGTCACGCCGTCGTCGTCCGGCACGATTTCCCAGTCCAGCCAGGGAACCTTCGTCCCGGTGTTCGTCCCGGTGTTCTTCTCGACGAACGTTTCCACCGCGTTGTGCCGCAGCGGTGCCTTCTGTGTGGCTTCGCGCGTGGCTTCGGCGAGGATGTCGCCGAGTTCGCCGAGCAGCGGGAACTTCGCCCCCGCGGTGACGAAGTACTGGATGACGCCGGTATCCTGACAGCTCGGCCGGTCGAGCCGGTTGGCGGCATCCTGGTTTTCGGCCATCGACAGATAGATCGCCTTGGCCAGCGGTTTGGTTTCCTTCGCGCGAAGTTCCGCGAGCTTCTTTTCGACATCGGTCGGCAGATGCTTGCCGATGTAGGCGGTGAACTTCGCCATGGTGTCAGTCAATGACTGAACGGCTGCTTGCTTTTCCAATTTCCACTCTCCTGACAACACCCTTGCGGGCGACGTGGGTAATTTATATAGTTCCAACCCGGACATAAATACCGATTTTGGCAAACCATATGTTCCACACAGGAAAATATGAAACTACGCTCCGACCTTTCCTTCTTTTCCACGCTGGTGAAGAGCGGCAGCCTTTCCGCCGCGGCCCAGGAGTTCAACGTCACCCCGTCGGCGGCCAGCAAATGGCTGGCACAGCTCGAAGAACGGCTGGGCGTCCGTCTGATCGCGCGTAACACGCGGCGCTTCAGCCTGACGCAGGAAGGGGAAATCTATCTCGCCGAGGGGCAGCGCATCCTCAGCGAAATCGACGATCTGGAGCACGCCATCTCAAGCAGCCACGGGGTTCCTATCGGACTGCTGAAGATTCAGGCGACCTTCGGCTTCGGCCGCAGCTTCATCGCCCCGGCCATCTCGGAATTCTCGCGCCAGTACCCGGACCTCGAAATCCAGTTGCTGCTGTCGGACCGACCCGCCAGCCTCGCCGATGGCGACATCGACGTCAGCGTGCGCTTCGGTCCGCCGCCGGACAGCCGGGTCATGGCACGCAAGATCGCCAACCATCGCCGGCGCATCTTCGCCTCGCCGATCTATCTGAAGGATCGTCCACTCCCGCTGACCCCGGACGATCTCGCGCACCACAACTGCCTGATCGTTCGCCAGGACGACGTCGCCTACGGACAATGGCACTTCACCAAGGCACGGAAGACACAGAGCGTGAAGGTGCGCGGAAATCTCAGCAGCAACGACGGCGGCGCGGTACTGACCTGGGCTCTGGAGGGACACGGAATCATCATGCGCTCCGAATGGGACGCCGCCCCCTTCGTGCAGGATGGGAAATTGACAATCCTGCTCGACGATTACGAGCTTCCACCGGCGGACATCTACGCGGTCTATCCCCAGAAACGCAACCTGCCGGCCAAAGTGCGTGTTTTTGTCGACTTCCTCGCCACGCGCTTCGAACACGGAGTCATTCAAACACGCGCCCGGTGGTAGCCCCCCGTGGAAACCAGCTTTTCCGCGTTGTCAGCCTGTTGGACATACGCTGGATGCTCGGCACAGGAGAATAACGACGCCTTCAGGACTCGCTCTTCGCCACCTTGGGCAGACGCAGCAGACTGGTCAATTCCATGCCGCCGATAATCCGCAGGTTGTTTTCCCGGGCAAAACGGCGGGCGTTCTCGGAGACGATGCCGACGGCAATATAGACTGCCTCGTGCGCTTCCTGCTTCTCGCGCTGTTTCACCAGCTCGCGCAACGGTTCAACGCCGTGATTCGCCGCCTTCCAGCGTTTTCCGGACACCAGCGTAACGCGCCCCGCTTTCTCCAGGCGAAAGTCCGCCTCGCCGGCGAGACGCGTCACCGCGAACCCTTCACGCTGAAACGCGCTTTCCAGCACGGCGGCGAATTCGCGCCAGGACATCGCCGAAACCGCCTCGACGGTTGCCTCGATTTTTCCTGCGCCGGGCAGCCGCAGCTGCTTCCACGCGGCCATGCATCCGATCACCACAAACGGAATGCAGATAGACAGCGCCGGCACGACATAGCGACTCGGGGAAAACAGCCGCACGGCCAGCCCCAGCATCAGCGCAATGGCAAAACTCAGCCACCACGGCGAGCGCAGCAGGACGGCGAAAAGCGACTTGTCGGACATTTTCAGGCGCATCGGATAACTCTCTCTCGTTCAAACGCTCTCTTGCTCGCCGGCACCTTTCTTCATCGCCTTGCCCTCGGCCGCGCGCTGCTTGCGCACTTCCTTCGGATCGGCAATCAGCGGCCGGTAGATTTCGACCCGGTCGCGGTCGCGCAGCACAGCATCCGGCTTGGTCAGCTTGGCGAACACGCCGAGTTTGTTCTTGGCGAGATCGATCTCGGGGTATTTCTCCAACAGACCGGAGGCCTCGATCGCCTGGCGCACCGTCGTTCCCGACGCCACCTTGACGGCGACGAGTTCCTGCTTTGCCGGCAGCGCATAAACCACTTCGACGCGAATCTGTTCACTCATGCGACTTCCCATAAACCTGATCGGCACGCTTCACGAATGCCTCGACGAACGTATTGGTGATCTGGCTAAATAGCGGACCGATGATCTTCTCGAACAACTTGCTGGAAAAATCGTAGGACAACTGGAACTCGACCTTGCAGGCGTTCTCAGCCAGCGGTTTGAAGCGCCAGCCGCCCTCCAGTCGGCGAAACGGCCCGTCGACCAGTTTCATGCCCATCCAGGTCGGGCTTTCCTTGGCGTTTTCGGTCGTGAAATGCGACTTGATGGCGTGAAAACTGATGTGCAGCGTCGCCACGGTTCGCTTGTCGTCACGAAAATCGACCCGTGTTTCGCTGCACCACGGCAGGAATTTAGGATAACTCTCGATATCCTCGACGAGATCGAACATCTGCTGCGCCGAACGCTCGATCAATACCGATTTTTCAACAAGGGGCATTCTCGGCCACGTCCATCGAATCCTGTAGAATCGGCGATTCTAGCATCCTCGCCGCACGATCCAACGGAAACACATCATGAGCATCGTCAATAACAAAAAAGCCTTCCACGACTATTTCATCGAAGAGCAGTTCGAGGCCGGAATCATGCTCGAAGGCTGGGAAATCAAGGCGATCCGCGCCGGTCGCGCGAACATCAAGGAATCCTACGTGATCGTCCGCGACGGCGAAGTTTTCATCTTCGGCATGCACATCACGCCGCTCACGCAGGCGTCCACGCACATCAAGCCCGACCCGATCCGCACCCGCAAGCTGCTGCTGCATGCCGCGCAGATCAGCAAACTGATCGGCAAAGTCGAACGCGCCGGCTTCACGCTGATGCCGCTGGACCTGCATTACCAGCGCGGCCGGGTCAAGGTTCAGATCGGCCTCGCCAAGGGCAAGAAACTGCACGACAAGCGCGAGGCCGAGAAGGATCGCGACTGGGACCGCGAAAAAGCGCGGCTGATGCGAACGAAGGTGTAGGACGAATCAGCGCAAGCGCTGCCTGACAGTCTCGAACAGGCAGACGGCCGCCGCGGCCGCCACATTGAGCGATTCGACCTGGCCGGGCATCGGTATGCGAATTCTCCGGCGAGCGGTTTCCATTACCTCCGGACGGACGCCCTGCCCCTCACTGCCGAACACCCAGGCGACAGGGCTTCTCAATTCCAGCGCGTAGAGCACGTCATCCGCATCGAGCGCGGTGACGATCGACTCGCCGCGGAAACCAGCGAGAAAAGCCACCAGGTCGCAACCTTCGTGGATGTCCAGGAAGAAATGCGCTCCCATCGCCGCGCGCAGCACCTTCGGCGACCAAGCCTGCGCACAATCGGCCGACAACACCACCTGCCGCAATCCGGCCGCCGCCGCCGAGCGCAGGATCGAACCGAGGTTACCCGGATCCTGAACCCCGTCGAGCACCAGCGTATCGACGTCCGGTTTCGGCATCGCAGAACAGCCAGGAAGCGCGGCCACTGCCATGACTCCGCTCGGCGTATCGACGACTGCCAGTTCGCCGAACAGCGCATCGGCGAGCACAGTTACTGACGAATCGACGGCGACTTCCGCGAGGAAACGTGCGATTTCGCCCCGGGCAAGCCCGCTCTCGCTGACCACTATTTCCTGCGGCAGGCCGAATCGCTCGACGTGCGCCTCGATCAGATGCATGCCATCAAGGACGATACGCCCGGCCTTGCGCCGCTCGCGCCCGCTCTGGCAAAGCTTCTTCAGTTCGCGGAAATGCGCGTTGTCGCGTGAAGCGATGCGCTTCATAGCAAGGTCAACTGGGCAACCGGCGCGTAGCTGCGCCGATGCACACGACTCGGCCCGTGTTCACGTAGCGCCTGTAAATGAAACGCTGTCGGGTAGCCCATGTGCCGGTCGAAGCCGTACATCGGGAACTCCGCATGCAGCAGCAGCATGCCGGCATCGCGTACCGTTTTTGCCAGAATCGACGCGGCCGCAATAGACGCCACCTTGCCGTCGCCGCCGACGATCGCCTCGGTAGGACAATCGAGCGCCGGACAGCGATTGCCATCGATCAACGCTTTCTCCGGCCGCAGCGAGAGAGACTCAACCGCGCGACGCATCGCCAGGAAGCTGGCTTGCAGGATGTTGATGCGATCGATTTCATCGACGCTGGCCTCGGCAACAGCCCAGGCCAAGGCCTGTTCCCGGATAGCCACAGCCAGTGCCTCGCGACGCTTTGCCGACAGTTTCTTGGAGTCGTTCAGTCCATCGATCGGCCGCTGCGGATCGAGAATGACCGCCGCCGCGACCACCGGCCCGGCCAGCGGCCCGCGGCCGGCTTCGTCGACGCCACAGACGAGCCCCTCAGGCAGCAGCAGCGACGGCATCTTTTCGCACCTCGGCGGGCAGGCAATCCAGAACCGCACAGGCGGCCTTCTCGGCGGTGTTCTGCCGGAGTTGCAGATGGATGTCGCGGAACACCTCCCCGATACGAGCGCAGGTCTCCTTGTCACCCAGATAGTTGAGCAGCGCCTGCGCCAAGTTTTCCGGCGTCGCATCGTCCTGAATGAACTCGGGAACAACGAAGCGTCCGGCGAGAATGTTCGGCAGACCGACATACGGCAAATAGCCCATCCGCCGCATCAGGCGATGGCTGAGCGACGCCATCTTGTAGGCGATGACCATCGGCCGCTTGAGCAACGCCGCCTCGAGCGTGGCAGTGCCGCTGGCCACGAGAACGACGTCGGCGGCGGCCATCGCCTCGTGCGCATGTCCGAACAACATCCGGACCGGAAGATCACGCGCGTTGCAGCGGTAAAGCGCCGTCTCGAACAGCAGTCGTGTTTCGCGCGTGGCCATCGGCACCAGGAACAGCGCGTCCGGTTGTTTTTCGTGAATCCGCTTCGCCGTCTCGATGAACGTGTCGGCCATGTGCTCGAGTTCGGACTGACGACTCCCCGGCAACAAGGCGAACACAGGCAGTTGCGGAGAAAGATCGAGGAGTTCCCGCGCGGCGCCGCGCGCATCGTCGACGGGCAACATGTCGGCCAACGGATGTCCGACATAGGTAACGGGAATCCCCTCCTTTTCGTACAGCGCCGGCTCGAAGGGAAACAACGCCAGGATCCGGGAGACCGACGCGCCGATCTTGTGGATCCGCTTGCCCCGCCAGGCCCAAATCGACGGACTGACATAGTGGATGGCCGGCACGCCGCGTTGCTTGAGCGCTTTTTCCAGCCACAGATTGAAATCTGGCGCATCGACGCCAATGAATACATCAGGCGGATCGGCCAGCAGGCGACGTTTCAGGTCCTTGCGGATACCGGAAATCTCCCGATAACGCCGCAGAACCTCCACATACCCCATTACGGAAAGCTTTTCGAGGGGATACCAGGCCCGAAAGCCCTGCCCTTCCATCTTCGGCCCGCCAATGCCGAAAAATTCGGCATTCGGCAGCTTCGCCCGAAGAGCGCGAATCAGATGACTCGCCAGTTGGTCGCCGGACGCTTCGCCAGCCACCATGGCGATGCGTACCGCCCGGGAAGTCATCGAATGATGCCGCGCTTCGAAACCGCCAGAAAATCGAGGATCAGTTGGACTTCCGGATGCGTCTTGGCATCCTCTTCCAGCTTGGCGCGGGCCTCTTCGAGCATCAGGCCAGACTTGTACAAGGTTCGGTAGGCGCGCTTCAAGGCCATCAGCGCCTCGGGCGAGAAGCCCCGCCGCTTAAGTCCCTCGGCATTGATCCCGTACGGGCTTGCCGAATTGCCCGCGGCCATCACGTAGGGCGGCACATCCTGCAGGACGACCGTTCCGACGGCGGTCATCGTATGCGATCCGACCCGGCAGAACTGATGCACACCGGTATAGCCGCCAAGAATCGCCCAGTCGTCAACATGCACGTGCCCGGCCAGCTGCGAGTTGTTGGCGAAGATCGTACGGTTACCGACCTGGCAATCGTGGGCGATATGCACGTAGGCCATGATCCAGTTGTCGCTGCCGATGCGCGTCACGCCAGCGTCCTGGGCGGTGCCGAGGTTGAACGTGCAGAACTCGCGGATGGTGTTGCGATCACCGATCTCCAGGCGGGTCGGCTCGCCGGCGTACTTCTTGTCCTGCGGCACCTCGCCGATCGAGGAAAACTGGAAAATCCGGTTGTCGCAGCCGATCCGGGTGTGCCCGGAGATCACGACATGCGGGCCGATCGTCGTGTTGTCACCGATCTCGACATGCTCGCCGATGATCGAGTACGGACCGACGCTCACGCCGGCGCCCAGCTTCGCGCCGGGATGAATGATTGCCGTGGGATGAATCATCTGGCTGCCCCGAACGCAATCAGGCGACGTCGCGCTTGGCGCACATCAGTTCGGCTTCGGCGACGACTTCGCCGTCAACTTTCGCCTCGGCCTTGTATTTCCAGATACCGCGCATCTGACGCGCGATCTCGACGTGCAGGTGCAATTGATCGCCGGCGGTGACGGGCTTCTTGAAGCGCGCGTTGTCGATGCCGACGAAATAGAACACCGAGTTCTCGTCCGGCAGCGATCCCATCGTTTTGAAGGAGAGAATGCCGGCGGCTTGCGCCAGCGCTTCCATGATCAGCACGCCAGGCAGGACGGGATGGTGCGGGAAATGCCCGACGAAGAACGGCTCGTTGATCGTGATGTTCTTGTAGGCGTGGAGAAATTTCCCCGGCTCGAAGTCAACGACCCGATCCACGAGAAGGAACGGATAACGGTGGGGAAGATGCTTCAGTATTTCGTGAATATCCATCGTATTCAAGATGATTTCTCCAATGATTCGAGTTTTTTCTCGAGTTCAGACACCCGCTCGGCGAGCTTCGCGAGACGCTTGATTTGCGCCGCGTTCTGCAACCACTCGTCGTGCGGCTCCAAAGGGAAAATGCTGGTGTACTGGCCCGGCTGACGCAGACTCTTGGTCACCATCGTCCCGGCCGAGACGTGGACGTCATCGGCCAGTTCAAGGTGCCCGATGATCATCCCCGCCCCGCCAATCGTGCAACGCCGTCCGATGTGTGTACTCCCGGCGACGCCGACGCAGCCGGCCATCGCCGCGTGATCGCCGATGGTGACGTTGTGCGCAATCTGGATCTGGTTATCGAGCTTCACGCCATCACCGATCACCGTATCGTCCAGAGCGCCGCGGTCGATCGACGTATTCGCCCCGATCTCCACGTCGTCGCCGATAACCACGCGACCAATCTGGGGAATCTTGATCCAGCGCTCGCCGTCCTTGGCGAAGCCGAAGCCGTCGCTGCCGATCACCGCCCCCGCCTGTACGACAGCCCGCTTGCCGATCACGCAATCATGATAAACAACAACATTCGGATAAATGACCGAGTCGTCGCCGATCGAAACGCGGTCGCCAATCACGCAGCCCGGATAGAGGGTGACGTTCTCACCGATCATCGCATCGCGACCGATCACCACGTTCTCACCTACCCGCGCGGTCTCCGGGACTGGACTCTCGACAACGGCGCTGGGATGCACCCCTTGGGGGCGCACCTCCGGCGGATTCAGCAAGGCGACAACCCGCGCATAGTATGCGTAGGAATTCGGATGAACGATTTTCGGCAGATCGGTATCGCCCACAAACCTCGGCGGAACGATTACCGCGGAAGCCCGTGTGGACTGCAAGTGCTGCCGGTATTTCGGATTTGCCAGAAACGCGATCTGTCCCGCCTCTGCCGACGCCAAAGTACCGACCTGCGACACTTCGATCGACGGATCTCCGATAAGCTCGCCGCCCAGTTGCGCGACGATCTCGCCAAGGCGACGCCCAGCTTGCCTGACCACGTTGTTTACTTGCCGTTTTCGGTTGCCAGGGCTTTGATGATCTTTTCGGTGATATCGAGCCGCGGGCTCGCCCACACGACATCCTGGACGATCAGATCGTACTTCTCGGTTTCGGCCAGTTGCTTGATCGCCTTGTTGGCCTTCTCGATGATCGCCGCGTTTTCCTCGTTCTGACGGAGGTTGAGATCTTCACGGAACTCGCGCTGCTTGCGCTGGAATTCGCGCGACAGTTCGTTCAGCTCCTTCTCCTTGGCGCGCCGATCGGATTCCGTCATGGTCAGCGAATTCTTCTCCAGCGATTGTTGCATGCCCTGCAACTGCTTCGCCATGCCCTGAAGTTCCTGGTCGCGCCGCGAGAATTCGGCTTCGATCTTCTTGGCCGCTTTCACGGCAGCCGGTGCGTCACGGAAAATCCGCTGCGTATTGACGTAGCCGATTTTCACCCCCTCGTTCGCCGATACTTGCGACACCGGCAGCGCCACCATGAGCGCTGTCAAAACAGCAGCCAGTTTCGTTTTCAAACTGATTCTCCTAATTAAAACGTCGTTCCCAGCTGGAACTGGAAGCGCTGAATATTATCACCATCCTGCTTGTTCAGCGGCTGGGCAAAGCTGAACTTGAGCGGCCCGACAGGGGACAGCCAGGAAGCGGCCACCCCGACCGACATCCGGATCGGACCGCTGTCGTATACTTTTGAATCCGCAGTTGAATAACTACTGGCCACATCTGAATACACCTGGCCCGCATCGAAGAACGGACCGAAACGCATCGATCTATCCTTCCCGAACCCCGGCAAGGGCATCATGAGTTCGGCGTTAAAGATGACTCGCCTGGTACCCCCCAAGCGTACTTCATCGCCATCGGTCGGATCGATCTCGTACGGTCCAAGACTGGCGGAATCCCAGCCTCTAACGGAGCCCGTACCACCAGCATAGAAGTTCTTGAAGAAGGCGACATCCTGACCGCCCAGCCCCTTCGCATACCCCAGTTCACCGTTCAACATGAGCGTCATGTCCTTGGTGACCGGGAAAAAATGCTGACTTTGCAACGTCGCCTTGTAATAGCGCAAGTCGCCAGCCGGACTGACTTCGAACGTTGCGCGCTGATAGCTCCCCTTGGTCGGACTGATCGCACTGTCCTTCCCGTCACGAACCCACCCCACGGTCAGCGGAATGGAAAGATTGCCGCAAGTTGTAGCACCCTCACCGCAGAATTTTTCCATGAACCGGACGTATTGCAGAGGCGTTATCCTATCTTCCTCTTTAGCAGGATAAGCCTCCGTCGGATCAATCTCAACCTTGGTGTAGTCAATCGCCGCGCCAAAATTGATCGACTGCCTTTCGGCAATCGGAATCCCGAACTTTACTCCGCCCCCCGTCGATTCAGTCGTATAGACGTAACCGAGGGACGTGGGATCGCTCCTCCGGTGATAGACATCGAACCCCTGACTTACGCCATCAACGGTGAAATACGGGTTGTTGAAACTCAGACCGATTGCGCGATTGACTTTACCGGTGCCGACCTGAAGCGAGACGTACTTTCCACTGCCGAAGATGTTCGCCTGCGAGATGGATCCTGAAAGGATGACCTTTTCCGACTGGGAGTAGCCTGCGCCCAGCGTGATGTTACCGGTCGACTTCTCGGTGACGTTGTAATTGACATCGACCTGGTCGGTCGTCCCCGGAACCGGCAACGTTTCGACCGTCACTTCGGAGAAATAATCGGTCTTGTCGATCCGCTGCTTGCTCAGCTTGACCTTGTCGTCGTCATACCACGCACCTTCCATCTGACGACTTTCCTGGCGGACCACTTCGTCACGCGTCTTGGTATTGCCGCCGATATTGATCCGGCGAACGTAAACCCGCTTGCCCGGGTCGACAAAAACCGTGAAGGCGACCTGACGCTTTTCCTTATCCACTTCCGGCGCGGCATTCACGTTGGCAAACGCGTAACCCTTCGCGGAAAGTTTCTCGCTGATCGCCTTCGTGCTCTGATTGAGATTTTCACGGGAAAACACATCGCCGGCCTTGATCTGCATCGCCTTCCGGAAGTCCTCCTCCGGAAGAATCAGGTCACCGGCCAACTTGACCGACGAGACGATATAGCGCTCGCCTTCGGAAACACTGACCGTGATGTAGATGTTCTTTTTATCCGGACTGATCGAGACCTGCGTCGACTCGATATTGAAATCGAGAAAACCGCGGTTCAGGTAGTGAGAGCGCAACGATTCAAGGTCAGCAGACAACTTCTGCTTGGAATACTGATCGTTTTTCGTATACCAACTGATCCAGTTCGGTGTCTGCAACTGGAAAAGGTCGAGCAACTCCTTTTCCCTGAACGCGCTCGCGCCGACGATGTTGATCTGCTTGATCGACGCCGCGTCGCCCTCGTCGATGTTGAAGTTGATCGCAACCCGATTCCGCTCAAGGGGGGTGACCGTGGTCGTCACGGTCATCGAGTACTTGCCGCGGGTGAGATACTGGCGCTTCAGTTCCTGCTCGGCGCGCTCAAGCATTCCTCGGTCGAAAGAGCGGGACATCGCGAACCCCGCCTCTTTCAGCCCCTTGATCAACTGGTCCTTGTCGAACTCCTTGAGTCCGACGAAATCGATCTGCGCAATGGCCGGACGCTCTTCGACCACGACCACCACAACGGCCCCGTCAATTTCGATGCGCACGTCCTTGAAGAAGCCGGTGGCAAACAGCGATTTGATCGCTTGCGCCGCCTTTTCGTCCGTCATCGTGTCGCCGACCTTGACGGGCAGATAGCTGAATACGGTACCGGCCTCGGTGCGCTGTATCCCTTCGACCCGGATATCCTTGACGGTAAATGGTTCCAGCGCGCAGGCGGCGTTAACGAAAAGTGCTGCGATCGCACCAACGATCAGATTTCTCTTCATGGAGTCAACCGGGGATCAATCGAGTCAGGTCATTGTAGAAGGCAAACGCCATGAGCATCAGAAGCAAAGCCAATCCGACCTTTTGGCCGATCACCATGCATTGCTCCGGCAAGGGTCTGCCCCGTATGAATTCCGCGAGATAATACAGCAAATGCCCCCCATCCAGAACCGGAATGGGTAGCAAATTGAGGATTGCCAGGCTGATGCTGACAAGTGCCAGAAACTTGAGATACGGGCCGACACCGAGCTTGGCGGACTTCCCGGCATAGTCAGCAATGGTCACCGGCCCGCTGATGTTCTTCAGCGACAAAGAACCCGTCACCATCTTCGCCATCATCCGAAGGCTGAACACCGACTGATCCCAGGTTTCGGTTATTGCTTTTCCCAGTGCCGGAATGAAGCCATGGCGCACCGTCACAAAGAGAGCTGCCCTATCCCCGCCATCGTCGCGCACCGCCCCTCCGATCCGCCCGATTTTTTCGCCCTTGTCATCCAGCATCTCTCGGGGGGTGATGGCCAGCGTCTTGTACTGCTCCCCGCGCAGCACTTCGAGTTGCAGCGGGACATTTGCCGATAACCGAATCACCTGGACGAAATCCCTCCACGATTCGATCGATTTTCCATTGACCCCGGTTATCTCATCTCCCGCCAGGAGGCCGGCTGATTCAGCAGGACTTCCCGGACTGACGCTCCCCACGACAGGGCGAATAACGGGTTGAAAAAACCGGATTCCGAGCCGGGCAATCGGATCGTCACCTTCGGCACCCCGTGCGGCCGACAAATCGATGCGACGCCAGTTGATTTCGCTACGTGAGTTGATCACTTCAAGATCGATGGCATCATGCGTCACCGCCGACTTCAACAGTAGCCAGCGCATCTGCGACCACGTCTCAATCGGCTCACCACCGACCTTCATAACGCGATCACCGTTCTCCACCCCCGCGTGCGCCGCCGCACTGGTTGCCACGGGCGCCCCCAACACCGGCCTGAGTTCTTCGACGCCGACGATGAACAGGCCCCAGTAGACGATGACGGCGAGAAGCAGATTGGCCAACGGCCCAGCGGCGACGATCGCCATGCGTTTCCCGACGCTCTGTCGATTGAAACTGCGATGCACCTCGTGAGCGGGAACCTCGCCCTCGCTTTCGTCAAGCATTCTGACGTAACCACCAAGGGGAAACAGACCGATGGACCACTCGGTTCGATCTTTTCCAAATCGTCTGATCACAATGGGGCGACCAAATCCGATGGAGAACCGCAGCACCTTGACCCCTGCCCAACGGGCGACGAGGTAATGTCCCAATTCATGCACGACGATCAAAGCCCCCAACAACAGGGCAAAGGCCATCAGATAAAAGAGGAAACCGTTCATCTTCCGAGCAGTCGCTCGACGATCCCTGTTGACTTGGCTCTCGCCAGCGCATCGGAGGCAAGAACGTCATCAAGCGTATTCAGCGGCATCACCGGGGCCGCTTCGAGTGTTTCCGAAATCACCCGTGCGATGTCCGTGAAACGAATCTTGCGGTCGAGAAATGCCTCGACGGCGATCTCATTGGCGGCGTTCAACGTCGCGGGGCAATTCTGACCGACCTCGAGAGCACGATAGGCGAGTCCAAGACACGGGAATCGTTCGAAATCAGGACGTTCAAAATGCAAGGAGGCGATTTCAAACAGGTCGAGCGGCTTCACGCCGGCGTCAATCCGCTCCGGATAGGCCAACGCATGTGCTATCGGCGTGCGCATGTCCGGATTGCCCAATTCCGCCAGAACCGAACCGTCGATATATTGCACCAGAGAATGAATCACGCTCTGAGGATGAATAACAACCTGAATCCTGCTCGCCGGCACACCGAACAACCAGTGCGCCTCGATCATTTCCAACCCCTTGTTCATCATCGTCGCGGAATCGATCGATATTTTCCGCCCCATGCTCCAGTTGGGGTGCGCACAAGCCTGATCGGGGGTCACGACATCGAGGTCACCAGGTGCCGCATTGCGGAATGGTCCGCCGGACGCCGTCAGCAGGATTCCCTCGACACCGCACTCGCCCGGCCTACCGGAATAATTGGCGGGAAGCGACTGAAAAATGGCATTGTGCTCGCTGTCGATCGGCAACAGGACGGCGCCATGCTCACGAACCGAGCGCATGAAGACGGGCCCGGCCATGACCAGCGCTTCCTTGTTAGCCAGAAGAATCCGCTTGCCGGCAACCGCCGCTGCCAGCGTCGACGGCAAACCGGCCGCACCGACAATTGCGGCCATGACCGTATCGATCTCGGGTAGTTCGGCCATGCGAACGAGGGCGTCCGGACCGAACTCCACACGGGTCGGACACGACAACGCTTCGAGTCGGTCGCGCAAAACGTTCGCCAGTGACTCATCGCGAACAACCGCATAACGGGGGCGAAATTCCAGGCACTGTTCGAACAATCGGTCGACCTGGCGGTGAGCGCAAAGCGCCACCACCTCATAACGCCCCGGATGCCGCCGAATGACGTCGAGTGTATTGACACCGATCGACCCCGTCGAGCCGAGAACCGTAATCTTCTGAACCATCGGCGACCTCGCAATTAAAAGCTGACGTTGAACCAGATCAGCGCGACGAGCGGCAACGTTGAAGTAAGACTGTCGATCCTGTCCAGCACCCCGCCATGGCCTGGAAGCAAGTTGCTACTATCTTTCAATCCGGCTTGGCGCTTGAGCAACGACTCGAACAGGTCACCCACGATACTGGTGGCGGCCAACAGAATCAGCGATGCCACAAGCAACGGCAAACTGCCAGCCAATGCGCCCGGCAGTATCGATGGCATATAGATGCCATAGAGAACAACTGCCGCGCCGCCACCCACGGCACCTTCCCATGTTTTACCAGGGCTGATGGCTGGCGCCAGCTTATGCCGACCGAAAGCCCTACCGGTAAAGTAGGCGCCAGTATCGGCCAACCAGACCACAACCATGACAGAGAGCAGCCACAGACCACCGAACTGACGTAATTGCGTCAGCGCCGCCCAGAAAGGAAAGATCACCAAAACACCCGTCGCATAGCCGAGCAGGCGATTGGACAACGGCCAACGTCGATTCAACCAGACGGGTACGACCAACAACCAGAACACCGCCGCCGGCCAATAAAACCAGCGTCCGACTGCCTGTACCACAGCGGCATTCTGCCCCGCCAGCTCGGCAACAAACACCGAGGGGAACAGCAACCCAAGGGCTAAACAAATCGCGAAAGCGACCGCAGCGCTAATCACGCGCTCCCCCGGGGGGCGCCTCATCAGCGCGCCCCACTCCCAGAAGGCCATACCGGAAACCAGGGCCGTGCCCAACAACCATCCAGTGGGCGGCAAATAGAACAGTGCCCCGAGGAAAACGCCAAGCAGCACGATCGCGGTGATTATCCGCGCTTTAAGCATCGGTCTTTACTTTCCCGGGGCTTCCCGCGCCAGCAGGATGATCAGCCGCATCCGTTGCAGCGCTCAGTTGCTCGCTGGTACGGCCGAACCGACGCTCGCGCGATCTGAATGACGACAGCGCCTTGTCAAAGGAGGCCTTCCCGAATTCAGGCCAGAGAGTATCGGTGAAATACAACTCGGCGTAGGCCAACTGCCAGAGGAGGAAGTTGCTGATCCGCTCCTCCCCTCCGGTACGTATGAACAAGTCCGGCTCCGGTGCGTAGCTCATCGCGAGATAGGGTGCCAGATCCTCTTCCTCCCACTTTCCAGCCTCTTCCGGCTGGCTTTCAGCAAGACGATTCACGGCTTGAAGGATATCCCAGCGCCCTCCGTAATTGGCGGCGATGGTCAGCGTCAACTTGTCACATCCGGCGGTCTGCGCCTCGGATACGCGGATCAATTCCTGCAATTCCGGATCAAACCGCGAGAGATCGCCGATGACTCTCAAGCGAACACCATTCCGTGCAAGCTTGGACACCTCACCCCGCAAGGCACGGACGAACAATTGCATGAGCAGACCGACCTCCTCGGGAGGACGGCGCCAGTTCTCCGAGCTGAAGGCAAAAAGGGTGAGGTACTCTATGTGGTTGTCAAGGCAAAGCCTGACGACTTCGCGAACCGTCTCGACGCCTTTGGTGTGGCCGGCAAAGCGCGGGAGAAAGCGCTTTTTCGCCCACCGCCCATTGCCGTCCATGATGATCGCGATGTGCCGAGGAACATCGAAAATGTTCGGCACAATCCTCGTAGAACTGGAGAAAACCCCCATCAGCCGAATTCCTCCGGCCGCCTAGATGGCCATCAATTCGGTTTCTTTATGCGCGAAGAGTTTGTCCACTTCCGCGACAAACTTATCCGTCAGCTTCTGGATCTCATCCTGCGCACGGCGCTCTTCGTCTTCGGAACACTCTTTTTTCTTGAGCAGATCCTTCAGCGTCGCGTTCGCGTCCCGCCGCAGGTTACGCATTGCGACGCGAGCCCCTTCACATTCCTGCTTGACGACCTTGATGAGGTCGCGACGACGCTCCTCGGTAAGCGCCGGCATCGGAACTCGGATCAGATCCCCCTGCGACGAGGGATTCAACCCCAGGTCGGAGTCACGGATCGCTTTTTCGACCTTCTGCGCCATGCCTTTTTCCCAAGGCTGGACACCCAACGTTCTCGGGTCCAAGACGGTGATATTGGCCACCGTATTCACCGGAACCATCGAACCGTAATAATCAACTTGCACGTGGTCGAGCAGGCCAATGTGCGCACGACCAGTCCGGATCTTCGTCAGGTCCACGCGAAGCGCCTCCAGCGACTTCTGCATTTTGTGCTCGGCATTCTTTTTCACATCGGCAATCGACATTCCATTCTCCTCAGCAATACACCAACGTACCTTCGTTCTCACCAAGAACGACACGCTTCAGCGCACCGGCCTTGAAAATCGAGAACACATTGATCGGCAACTGGCGATCCCGACACAAGGCGAATGCGGTTGTATCCATCACCGCGAGATTACGCGAAATCGCTTCGTCGAAAGTAATCCGGTCGAAGCGCGTTGCAGCCGGATCCTTTTTCGGATCGGCCGTATAAATCCCGTCGACCTTGGTCGCCTTCAGAACGATCTCTGCTCCGATTTCCGCACCACGCAAAGCAGCCGCCGTATCAGTGGTGAAGAACGGATTACCGGTACCACCTGCAAAAATCACCGTACGCCCCTGTTCCAGGTAACGAATGGCGCGCCCGCGAATATAAGGTTCCACAACCTGCTCGATATTGAACGCCGACTGAACCCGCGCAACCATGCCGGCAACGCGCATGGCATCCTGCAAGGCCAGACCGTTCATTACCGTCGCCAACATTCCCATGTAGTCGGCCTGCGCCCGATCCATGCCGTTCGCCGCGGGGGCGACGCCACGGAAAATATTGCCGCCGCCGATGACGACACCCACCTGAACTCCCAGATCGACAACGCTCTTTACCTCAGCAACGATCTCGGAAATGGTTTGACGGTTGATTCCGTAGGAATCATTGCCCATCAATGCTTCGCCGGACAACTTGAGAAGAATCCGTCTGAACTTGGGGGTTTCGGTGGTATCGGTCATGTCGGCGTTTCTAGTAACAGTCGGTTAGTTCTTGGCCGCTGCAGCCGCTTGCGCAGCGACCTCGGCGGCGAAATCGTTGGAGCGCTTTTCAAGCCCCTCGCCGACCACATACAGCGTAAAGCCTGCAACCGATGCGCCCTTGGCCTTGAGCAACTGCTCCACCGTTTGTTTTCCGTCTTCCGCTTTCACGAAAACCTGAGCAAGCAGAGTCACATCCTTCAGATACTTCTGAACGGTACCCTCGGCGATTTTCTCCAGCATGGCTTCCGGCTTGTTGTCCGCACGCGCCTTTTCGATCGCGATGCGACGCTCGGTATCCAGCAACTCGGCGGGAACACCTGCTGCGTTCAACGCCTTCGGCTTGGAAGCCGCGATGTGCATGGCCAGATCCTTGCCGAGTTGCTCATCGCCACCAACGAGATCAAGCAGTACAGCGATCTTCGAGCCACCGTGCACATACGAAACGAGCTTCCCTTGAGCCTCGACGCGCACGAAACGACGAACCGACATGTTCTCGCCAATTTTGCCAACCAGCGCGGTACGGGTCGATTCGACGGTTCCCTCACCACAGGGCAGCGCCGACAGCGCAGCCACGTCAGCCGGATTCTGGGCCGACACGAGATCAGCACAAGCCTTCGTCAGGGCGATGAATTCGTCGTTCTTGGCAACGAAATCCGTTTCGCAATTGACTTCGACAATCGAGCCGAGTTTGCCGTCCGGCGAAATGCTGACCGCCACCAACCCTTCTGCAGTAATCCGGGCAGCGGCCTTGGTTGCCTTGTTTCCCAACTTCACGCGGAGAAGTTCTTCCGCCTTGCCCAAGTCCCCATCGGCTTCGGTCAAGGCTTTCTTGCACTCCATCATCGGCGCATCGGTCTTTGCGCGCAGTTCTGCCACCATGCTTGCGGTAATTGCCGCCATTTTTCTATCTCCACTTGCGGGCACGGCCGGAACCCCGGCCGCACCTTGTCTCAACAAAATATCGAATTCCCTCAATCAGAAGGAGGTCTACTCCGAATCGGATTCCTCGATAAACTCGTCATCCGATGTCGCAGCGATGATGTCCTCGACGAATTGACTACGGCCTTCGAGGATCGCGTCTGCGACACCACGTGCGTAAAGACGGATAGCGCTCGACGAATCGTCGTTTCCGGGGATAACGTAATCGATGCCTTCCGGATTGTGGTTGGTATCGACCACGGCAACAACCGGGATGCCCAGCTTGTTGGCTTCGGTGATGGCAATCTTGTGATACCCGACGTCGATGACAAAAAGCGCGTCAGGCAAATTGTTCATATCCTTGATACCGCCGATCGACTTCTCGAGCTTGACGAGTTCCCGTTGAACCATCAACGCCTCTTTCTTGCCAAGCTTCTCGAGCGAACCATCCTCGACCATGGCTTCCATTTCCTTGAGACGCTTGGTCGACTGCTTGACCGTCTTGAAGTTGGTCAGCATCCCGCCCAGCCAGCGCTGATCGACGAACGGCGAGTCACAACGCGACGCCTCTTCGGCAATGATTTCGCGGGACTGACGCTTCGTCCCGACAAAAAGGATCGTCCCCTTGTTCGACGCCAGCTTGCGCACGAAAGCCATGGCTTCGTTGTACTTCGCAAGGGTCTTTTCAAGATTGACGATATGGATCTTGCTCCGGGCACCAAAAATGTACGGAGCCATCTTGGGGTTCCAGAAGCGAGTCTGGTGCCCGAAATGGACACCCGCTTCCAGCATTTGACGCATTGTCACGGACATGAATTTATCTTCCTTTAAGGGTTAAACCACCACTCGCCAACCTACGCCCGATCCGGGCACCCTTGAATAGGCGAATGTGAGGATTTGGCAGACTCGATCGAACATCGCTATCGACCTACCGCGTCCTGCAACATAACAAGTTGCAGGACGCGGGATTTTACTACACACCGGGGAATTCAACAAACATGGAATGGAGTACCGTTGCGCCGTTACCATGAAAAACAGGCCCCACCGCAAAACGGTGGAGCCTGTTTCTGTAACGGATAAGCGCTGGATCAGCCCAACCGGGAGATGAAGTAGCCTGCGCAGACCGCCGTTCCGATAACCCCGGCAACGTTCGGCCCCATCGCATGCATCAGCAGGAAGTTGCCCTTGTCGTACTTGGCACCAACCACCTGCGAGACGCGCGCTGCCATCGGCACGGCGGAAACCCCCGCAGAACCGATCAGCGGGTTGATCGGGTTGTTCGGCGACAGCTTGTTCATCAGCTTGGCCAGCAACACCCCACCCGCCGTAGACACGGCAAACGCCACCACGCCGATACAGATGATCATCAGCGTTTTCGGACTGAGGAAGTTCGCCGCGTCCATGGTCAGACCCACCGACGTACCCAGGAAAATCGTCACGATGTTGATGATTTCGTTCTGGGAGGCCTTGGTCAGACGCTCGACGACACCCGATTCGCGCATGATGTTGCCGAGCATCAGCATGGCGATCAGCGGCGACGCCGGCGGAACCACCAGACACACGATCACCATGACCACGATGGCGAACAGGATCCGCTCGAGCTTGCCCACCGGGCGGAGCGTCTTCATGCGGATCTTCCGCTCGGCATCGGTGGTCAGCGCGGTCATGATCGGCGGCTGAATCAACGGCACCAGCGACATGTAGGTGTACGCCGCCACCGCGATCGGGCCAATCAGGTGGGCCGCCAGCTTGTTCGCCGTGAAGATTGAGGTCGGACCGTCAGCGCCACCAATGATCCCGATGGAGGCGCCCTCACCCGGCGTAAACACCCCGGTAGCGACCGCAACGAACATCGTGGCAAAAATGCCGAGCTGAGCCGCCGCACCGAGGAACAGGGTACGCGGATTGGCGATCAGCGGGCCGAAGTCGGTCAGTGCCCCCACGCCGAGGAAGATGATCGGCGGGAAGAGTTCCAGGTGAATCCCTTGCGAGATGTAGTAATACAACCCACCCGGAACGTGCACCAGGTTATCGACGAACGGCTCGTTCAACACCCCCATGGTCGGGATGTTGGCCAGCAGCGCACCAAAGGTGATCGGCAACAACAGCAACGGCTCATACTGCTTGACGATGGCGCAATAGAAGAGGACGGCGCAAACCGCCCACATCATGACCATTCCACCGGTAATCTGCGAGAACCCGGTGGTGGTGGTCATCATGATCCAGAATTGTTCAAAAATCCCAGTCATGGCGACCTAAAAAAAAAAGACCTGCCCTTCGGAAACGGCATCACCTTCCTTGACCAGGATCGCGGACACGGTTCCCGCTGCAGGCGCATAGATCGGCGATTCCATCTTCATGGCTTCGAGCACGACGAGTTCCTGATCGGCGGCAACCTGGTCACCCACGGCAACGCGGATCTTGAACACGGTTCCGGGCATCGGGCAGACCACTGCACCGGCGCCTGCAGCGACGGGCGCGGCAGCGACGGGTGCGGGAGCGGGGGCTGCGACGGGCGCCGCAGCCACAGGGGCCGGCGCGGGCGCCGCGGCCGCAGGAGCGGCTACCGGAGCAGCGCCGCCATCAGCGACTTCAACACAAACGTCGTAGGTTTTGCCTTCCAGCGTGATTCTGAGCTTTTTCATGATTGATTTTCCTTTTGACTGAAATCGGAGTAACTACTCAAATTTTGTGCGAAGAGTGATGGGCGGCCCTCCCGTGGATCGACCAGAGCGCATCCGAACTCCCTGTGGGACGGAACGAAACGACGGAAGCCGATGAACCGAACACCTCGTGCGCCGCGGCCGTCAGCAATACGAGAATTTTTTCCTGACTAAGACCGCCAGAAACCGCCGCCGGCGCCTTTGCCGCAGTCGCTGCTGCAGCCGGCTTCGGGGCCGGAGTTGGCGCCGCCTTGGCGGCCGCCGGCATGGCCTTGCCGTAATACTGGCTCGGCACGAAAGTCTTCAGACACCAGGACAGCAACAAAGTAAGAAGCGTAATCGAGCCAAGGACAGCGAAGACCACCAGCAGCCCCGTCGCCTGGAATTCGATGATCTCTCCCATCGTCGGCTTTTCGGAGAAGCCTCCCTTTTTGGCGGGTGCCTGCGTGGTCGCAACGGTCTGCTGGGCCACGCCGGGCTGGGCTGCCGCCGCGCCTTCTGCGCTGGCAAGTACCAGGACGTTTGATTGCGAAGAACTCATGGTAGGTAGATTCCCGTTAATGAAATTCGTGAAACAAGGGTTTGTGCCACATCCTCAAGCGTGAGAACTGCCACTCCGGCACGTGACGCCCGGAACATGCAGCTCTCAGCTTCGGCGTTTTCCTTACAGCGGAATCAGACCGTGCTTCTTCGGCGGACGCGTCACCCGCTTGGTCAGCGACAGACGCAGCGCCAAGGCGATCGTCGAACGTGTTTCGGACGGCGCGATGACGTCGTTGATCATTCCGTTTTCCGCTGCCTGATACGGCGAGGCAAACTCCTTGCGGTACTTGGCGATCAGTTCGGCTTCCTTGGCTTTCTTGTCCTCCGCCGCGTCGATTTCCTTCTTGTAGATGACGCGAACGGCACCTTCCGCCCCCATAACGGCAATTTCGGCAGTCGGCCAAGCGTAGACAAAATCAGCACCGAGGTCCTTCGAGCACATTGCCAGATAGGCACCGCCGTAGGACTTGCCAAGAATCATCGTAATCTTCGGCACGGTGGCGGCGGAGTAAGCGAAGAGCAACTTCGCACCGTGGCGGATGATACCGCCGCGCTCCTGCGCCAGACCGGGCATGAAGCCAGGCACGTTGACGAGGTTGACGATCGGGATATTGAACGCGTTGCAGAAGCGGATGAAACGCGCTCCCTTGTCCGACGAATCGACGTCAAGGACACCGGCCTTGAAAGTCGGCTGGTTGGCAAGAATACCGACGACCATGCCTTCGATCCGCGCAAAGCCGACCACCAGACTCTTGGCGAACTCGCGCATGACTTCGAAGAAGTCACCACCGTCAACCAGACGGGCGATGACCTTATAGGCATCGAGCGCCGACTTGACGCCTTCCGGCACCAGATCGTTCATTCCCTCGTCCTGCACCTTGGCGATAGACGTCGGAATATGGTGCGGCGGATCCTGCAGGTTGTTCGACGGGAGATACGACAGCAACTTGCGTGCAATCTCCAGGGCGTGCTTGTCGTCTTCGGCAATGAAGTGGATGTTGCCGCTGACCGAAGCGTGCGCTTCCGCCGTACCGAACATTTCGATCGGCGCTTCCTGGCCGGTAGCGGCCTTGATGACGTCTGGACCGCAGATGAACATCTGCGAGTTCTTGCGCGTCATGATCAGGAAGTCCATCAGTGCAGGGCTATACGCCGCACCGCCGGCACACGGCCCCGCGATGATGGCGATCTGCGGAACCAGACCCGACAACTCGACGTTACGATAGAAAACCTGGCCGTAACCGGACAGCGAGTGAACAGCTTCCTGAATACGCGCACCGCCGGAGTCGTTGATGGCGACGACCGGAACCCCGAGGTTCGCTGCCGTATCCATCATGTCGCAAATCTTCTTGGCGTGCATGCGGCCCAGCGATCCACCGGAAACGGTGAAATCCTGCGAGAACGCTGCAACAGGACGGCCATCGATCTGACCGAGACCGGTAATCACACCGTCGCCCGGAAGGACTTTCCCCTTCAACTCAGCGGTCTGGTGATTGACGTGCGCCCCGGACTCCTGGAAGGACTCCTTGTCATAAAGACCTTCGATCCGCTCACGTGCGGTCAGCTGCCCTTTTTGATGACGCTTCGCGAGTTTATCGGCGCCGCCACCAAGACTTACTGCTTTGCGACGCTCGTTCAACTCATCTAGTAGTTCCTTGCGTATTGCCATAAACGCTCCTTAGTCCCTTGGCCTGCTTCTAGGTTATGAAAAACCGCAATCCCCAAACGAACAATACGGGGAAAAATCCAACGATTCCTTTATTGCCGCCGAGTGGAACTATCCCATCGAATTAGCGTCAACTAAATTGTGGGAATCCGACATATCAACTGAAAAGCAGCAAGAAACGCGACAAAAAAACGCCCGCAACCAAGCTTTCAGTCCACACCTCGGACCATGTCTTGTACGTCTGAAAACCCTTCAATGCCAAGAAAAAATATTCCGGCACGGGCAAATTCTCAGAGGTACAAGAAGTCGATCGGCAAAGCCGTAAGTTTATGGCGCCCACCCTTCACAGTCAATCGAGAAACGGATTCACGAGAGAAATTCGTTGCACAATTGGCACGCCCTTGGCGCTGTGCGGGGCGAAAAATCCGACTCGAAATGCAGCCGAAAACACCGTCTCGACGACTGGAAAACATCACGCCGCTCCCCGCTACGCAGCCTTTCTGAAGAGCGAGGCAATCCATTCCCTCTGTGCCGACCTGCGACGCGACTCAACCAGGTATGTGCGGATTTTTTCCCGCACCAGCGACAGCGGCTGCTCGCTCTCAGACTGAATGGAAATACAATCGATTATGTGAAACCCCATCGGCGATTCGACCACACGCGACAACTCGCCGGCCTGCATGGCAAAGGCCGTCCGCTCCAGCTCCGAATACAACTGTCCTTTTTCTACTGCACCAAGCATGCCACCGTTCATGGCTGTCGTGCATTCGGAGTATTTCATCGCCAGCTCTGCGAAACGGTGCGGCGATTTCAACAGTCGCGCCCGCACGTTGTCGATCCTGCGCCGCGCGGAAGCCCGGTCATTTCCCCTCAACGTGTCGTTGATTGTTACGAGAATATGGCGCAACGTCCGGTTCTCCGGTCGACGAAATCGTTCCCGGTGCATCAAATAAAAGATCTCGATATCGGTCTCGCCGACGTCGACAATCCGGCTGGCCACGCGGTCCAGAACCGCGTCAAACTTCAGGTCGCGCTCGACCGCGTCGATCAGTTCCTCCTGATCCATTCCCGAATTTTCCAGATCGGAAAGAAACTCATCTTCCGAAGCATAGCGCCCACGGATTTCCGACAGCGCCTGAGCCAGCGATGATTCCGGAAGCACGACCTGAGCCGCTTCGGAAGAAGCCAGAATACGCTGCTCGATGCGCTGTTGACGGGACGCGACCGAATCCACTCGTTTCCGCTCGAACGGCTCCAGGGAAGCAGGCGGTTTGTGGAATAGTTCCTGAGACAACTTGAGCGCAAGGTAGGGATTAACTTCAGGCATGATTCAACTCCGACAGTGAAGCAAGCGCCGATTCCGGCACGGCAAGCGTGCGGCCCGGCAGACAATCAAAATGGACGTGATAACAAATGGCGTCTTGCTCGCGCACCACGCGCAATATTTCTCCAAACGATCCGCGGGGAACGCGCACTTCGTTACCGAGCGAGAGAATTCGCGCCGCCGCGATCTTTTCGCGACTTTCAAACGCGCTCGGAATCCAGGACTCATCGCCCCCGATCAGCTCTTCTTCGCGGCAGCCGACCATCCGATCGGCGTCCAGAAAATGAACGGTGTAAATGACCTGCGCGCCGAGAAATGTTCCGACATCGATCACCGTGCCGACGCTACCCCGGCGAATCAGCAGCGCGCCCATCGCCTCGCCCGCGAACGTTCCATCGTTCCGCAGGTTGCGGGTCACCCGCACCTCATCACCGAGATCCCACCGCGTCAGCATGCGCGCCTCGCTCGCCCGATGGCTGACAGCGGCACCGTGGCTATGCCGGCCGCGCGCTTATGGACGCTAAAGACCTTTTCAGTCAACGCATCCGAATGCACGAAATCGTCGTAGGCCCTGGCGAGACAGGCGCGATACTCTTCGAACGTCACGCCGGATCTGTTGCGCAGATAGTCGTGAAACCGCTGCAATATGTGCAACCGCGCGACGATGACGACCTCTGGGTCGAAATCGATTCCGAAGAATTCAAGAAACTCCTCTGCCGACTCGAGCCTCTCCATTTCCTGCCGAAAATCGGTTTCCATAACTCCTCCAAATCAACCAAAAGCAGCAACCAGCCCACGAGATACGCAAGAATGATTCGCAGAGCTTCTCAAGGTATTAAGCATCTGCAACAGATCCTGCGTCGAAGGCGGACGTTTTTTCTCCTCGACAAACCCTCGGACGACCGACAACAACGCGTCCGACTCATCCTCGCCAACAACCTCGCCCAAAGCACCAAAGACTGCTTGCACTCCACTCTTTCCGGAATGCTTGCCGAGCACGAAGCGATGCTGCCGCCCGAGAATGCGTGGATCGAACCCCTGGTAATTGTCGGGATGCTTGAGCAGACCATCGATATGCACGCCGGCTTCGTGGGTGAAGACCCCCTCGCCGACGACGCTTTTTTGCCATCCCACCGGACGGCCGGACGCACTGGCAACCAGTTGGGAAATAGAGAGAAAGCCGTCGAGGCTGATCCCGGCGTCGATGCCATAACAACGCGACAGTCCGAGCACCACTTCTTCCAGTGGCGCGTTACCCGCTCGCTCGCCCAACCCGTTGACGGTCGTATTGACATGGGTCGCACCGGACCGGATGGCCGCCAGCGTATTAGCCGTGGCCAGCCCGAGATCGTCATGGGCATGCATCTCAATTTCGAGATCCGTCCGCGCACGCAGCCAGCCGATGCGTTCGGCGACCATGAAGGGATCGAGTACGCCGAGCGTATCGGCGAACCGGATACGACGCGCGCCCGCCCGCTGAGCGGCGTCGGCAATCTGCGCCAGGAAATCCGGATCGGCGCGCGAAGCATCTTCGGCACCGATGCAGACCTCGACGCCTCGCTCGAGGGCACTTGCCACATGGCGACCGAGGTTGCCAAGCAGCCATGCGCGGTCGCGGCGCAATTTGTAGGCGAGGTGCTGGTCCGAGGAAGGCACCGAGATATCGACGCAATGCACGCCGACATTGCAGGATGCCCGGATATCGGCTTCACTCATCCGGCTCCAGACCATCAACCGGGCGGAGAGGCCGAGCGAGGCTACAGCGCGAATACTCTCGCACTCGGCTACGCCCATGGCCGGGATGCCGATCTCCATCTCCGGGACGCCAAGTGCATCCAGCTGACGGGCAATGGCGATTTTTTCCTCGACGCTGAACGCCACGCCTGCCGATTGTTCGCCATCGCGCAGCGTCGTATCGTTGATGACAACCGGTGTAAGTGCAGTTTCAGACATTGCGGCCTCCTGTCACCGCAAAAGCAATTCCAATGCCTGAAAACAAAAGCCTTATATTTCAGCCAACTACACAACCCCTCAAGGCTGCAATCCGCGCCGGTTTGGTGCAAAACGCACAAAATGATCCGAATGCGACAGTGCGAAAACGGGGTTGTATGGTTTCAACCGCACCATCATGGCCCTACAATTGCCTCTTCCAAAAGTCTTGAAGCGTTCAGAACGAACAGCATGATCGATACGAATGAATGAAGAGCGCAACGCCCCCTCGGCATCAGTTGCTGACACCCGGCGAAGCGAACCTGCCTCGATAAGCAGCCAGGTACACCGCCAGTTACGCAACGCCATCATTCGCGGAGAAATCACCCCGGGCGTCGCGCTTTCCGAATCCGAGATCGCCCGTCAATACCAGACGAGCCGGCAACCGGTGCGCGAGGCCTTCATCAAGCTGGCGGAAGAGCGTCTGGTGAGCATTCTTCCGCAGCGCGGCACCTTCGTCGTCAAGATATCGGTCGCCGACGTGCTCGACGCACGTTTCGTCCGCGAAGCGATCGAAATCGCCGTGGCTCGCGAAGCCGCGACATCCGCGCCACTTTCTGCGATCAAGGAACTAAGGACCCTGATCGACCGGCAGAGTTTGCTGGAGCATGGACACAACGACGAATTCCTCGCGCTCGACGAGGAATTTCACCGTACGATCGCCCTCTCCGTGGGACGCGCCCACGCCTGGCGGGTTATCGAAGGCATCAAGGCGCAGATGGACCGCATCCGTTACATCAGCCTTGACGCCGCGACCCCCATCGCGCTGATCATCGAACAGCACAAACGGATCGTCGACGGCATCGAGGCGGGTGATCCGACGATTGCCGCGGCGGCGATGCGCAGCCACCTGCGGGAGATCACCCTGTCCCTCCCCGACATCGCCGGGCGCTTCCCGGAGATGTTCGAGAAGGAATAATCAAGCAACGTCGGATTACGCAGCCGACCGCCCGGCGAGCGTCAAGACCTCGGCCCAGACGCCGTCATCGACGACGATGCCATTGGCCCGGTGCTCACCCCGGATGCGCAATGTCGACTGCCCCGGATAAAGGACTTCCTTGCTGTTCTCGGCGGGGATCGACGAATTAACGTAGTCGGCGACGCTGTCCGCCACTTTGTCCGTAAATTCTTCGCCACCGAACTGACGCGGGTCGAAGACGATGAACACCTGCGAACACCCGGTGCAACTGCCTTTCCCGACCGCATCGATCTGGTTGGTCGGCAGCCCCTCGGAAAGAACGGCTGCCAAGGTATCGAGGAGAATGGCAAAGCCCGAGCCTTTCCAGTACCCCGTCGGCAGGATGCGCATGGACTGCTCGATCGGCCCCGGCTCGGACGTCAGATTGCCGTCCTTGTCGAACCCGCCCGGATAGGGCAGCGTGGCTCCTTTGAGGCGCGTCACCTGCAGTTTTCCGTAGGAATACTGCGACATCGCCATGTCCAGAACGATATTCCCCTTCTTGCGTGGCACGGCCATCACAAAGGGGTTGTTCCCCAGTCGGGCATTCTTCCCGCCCCAGGCGGGCATGCAGGATTCCGTATTCGTCCAGCTGACCGCCACGAATCCCTTGTCTGCCGCGTGCCAGCCGTACGTACCGCCACGCATCCAGTGGGTCGTATTGCGCAGCGTCACGATCCCGACCCCCTGCTGTGCGGCAATGGCCATCGCGCGCTCGGTGGCAAACAGCGCGTTCAGGATCCCCGGCCCGGTATGCCCGTCGTAGATTTCGATGACGCCGAGCTCCTTGACGATCGTCGGCCGCGCCTTGGCATCCACCCAGCCGCGGTTGAGATAGTCGACAAAACGGGCCACACGGTTCAGGCCGTGCGAATAAATCCCGTCGCAGCTCGACTCGGTGTGGATCCGCGCGCAGGTGCGGGCGTCTGCCTCATCCATCCCTGCCCGGACGAAAGCCTCGGTGACCACTTCGTACACCGTTTCAAAAGGAATGCGTGCCATCAGTCTTCTCCAGAATTCAAACGCTCAAATGTGCCGATCACCAGTGAGGTAGGTCGTCAACCGTAGAGTCCAACGGGTTAAGCGGCTATCTGTTTTGCATGGTATTGCTGGGTGAATTGTGCCGGCGACAGATAGCCCAGTCTCGCCTGCTTACGAATTCGGTTGTAGAAGATTTCAATGTACTCGGTGATTTCCTGCCGGGCCTGTGTGCGCGTAGTAAAGCGCCTGTGATGCACCAACTCGTTTTTCAGGGAACCCCAGAAACTCTCCATCGGCGCGTTGTCCCAACAATTGCCCTTGCGGCTCATGGAAGCTTGCATGCCGAATTGTTGCAGTTGCTTTCGATAAGCGTGGGCGCAG
>NZ_JCANUT010000031.1:0-44295 GCF_059569095.1 Propionivibrio pelophilus DSM 12018
GCGTTGTCGAATCCAGACTTCCTGCACCATCGACAGTTTTCGGCACGCGCCGGGGGGACGTCCACGCAGCCTTTCTGTCAGGGAACCCTCGCCGGCGGTCTGTGCCTTTCGCAACCACGCCTGAACCGTCCGGACATGAACTCCTGCCACCTTCGCCAGTTCAACGCCACTCAGGCCCGACTGCTTCCGCAGTCGAAGCACCATCTTCCGCAGCGTATCTCGCCCCTCATAACCCAGCTTGCGCGCATCAATCTTTTCCATGCGGAAATCATACCGCAAACAGCCTATTTAAGGGCCGGGTTAATAACAAGGAATCCGCATGTCCCATACTGTCCAAAATTCTTTCCAGAATTCCCTCGCCCTGCTTGGCCGCTTGCTGCTTGCGCTTCTGTTCTTGCCGGCAGGCATCGGCAAAATCACCGGCTTTGCCGGCACCGTCGGCTACATCGCTTCGGTCGGATTACCCCTCCCCGCGGCAGGTGCGGTCTTGGCCATCATCGTCGAGGTTCTCGGTGGCGTGGCGCTGATCATTGGCTACCGTACCCGCCTGGCCGCCATCGTCTTGGCCGCATTCACCCTGGTGGCGTCGTTCTTTTTCCACGCCTATTGGTCGGCGCCGGCGGAGCAGCAATTCGTCTCGCAGTTGCTATTCTTCAAGAACATCGCTGTCGTCGGTGGCTTGCTGTCACTGGCGGCTTGGGGGGCTGGCGCATGGAGTGTCGATGCCCGAGGCGGCAAGGAATAGTGTTCCGGCGACCGATATTTCACGGCCTGCTTGAATTACCCGAACCGATTGTTCAACCGTAACAAACCTGCTCCCTTGGGGCTCATCCTGGAGAAAACGTATGTCTAAAGTCCTCGTTCTCTATTACTCGACCTACGGTCACATCGAAACCATGGCACAGGCCGTTGCGGAAGGTGCACGTTCGGGTGGCGCCAGCGTTGATGTCAAACGCGTTCCCGAAACGGTCCCTGAGGAAATTGCCAAATCGGCGCATTTCAAGCTGGAGCAGGCTGCCCCCGTCGCCTCCGTCAATGAGCTGGCCAATTACGATGCCATCATCGTCGGCTGTCCGACCCGCTTCGGTCGCATGCCCTCGCAGATGGCCAGTTTTCTGGACCAGGCCGGCGGGCTGTGGGCGCGTGGCGAATTGAATGGCAAGGTGGGCGGGGCGTTCACCTCAACGGCAACCCAGCATGGCGGCCAGGAGGTCACGCTGTTTTCGGTCATCACCAACCTCCTGCATTTCGGGATGACCATTGTCGGGCTCCCCTACAGTTTCCAGGGCCAGATGGCGCTGGATGAAGTCGTCGGCGGGAGTCCCTACGGTGCGACGACGATTGCCGGTGGCCAGGGCCAGCGCCAACCGAGTGCCATCGAGCTCGACGGCGCCCGCTTCCAGGGCAAGCTCATCGCGGAAACCGCGAACAAGCTGTTCGGGACGTAAACTGTAGGCCGCCATCCGCAAGGATGGGGACCATTGTCCTTATGAAGTCCGCGCACCCGGCAGTTGGATGACATGATCCATCCCTTGCCGGGAACGCGTTTGGAGGAGAACCGTTGTTTGAAATGCATAGTCAGATCGGGCGAACAGGATCGTTGGAGACGCCTTTGAGCACGAAATCTCACCCATCTGCGCCTCATGGCTCGGAAGAGGGGGAGGCCGTTCCCCAGTTGGATTATGTCGGCGCGTGCAATCTGCCGACCCAGTGGGCCGTTTTCCGTTTGCACGGCTTTGTCGATTGCCAGACCGGCAAGGAACATGTGGCGATGGTGCTCGGTGAGGTCGCCGACGGCGCTCCCGTGCTGGCGCGCGTGCATTCGGAATGCCTGACCGGCGATGGGTTGTTCAGTCAGCGTTGCGACTGCGGAGCGCAGCTGGAAGCCGCCCTGCAAAAGATCGCCGCCGAGGGACGAGGCCTCCTGATTTACCTGCGGCAGGAAGGGCGCGGCATCGGACTCATCAACAAGATTCGCGCCTATCAGCTGCAGGACAAGGGGGCCGATACGGTCGAGGCCAATGAACTTTTGGGTTTCCCGGCCGATCTGCGAGGGTACGAAATCTGCAAGCCGATTCTCGACGCGCTGGGTGTCAGCACCCTGCGCCTCATGACCAACAATCCGCGCAAAGTGTCAGCCCTGGAAAACGCCGGGCTTGTCGTCGAGGCGCGCATTCCCCTGATCGCGGGACACAATCCGTCAAATCGCCACTACCTTGCGACCAAGAAAAGAAAGCTTGGGCACCTGCTCGTCGGCCAGGATCGCGAAACCGGGTTTGTGGACGACAATTAGCGTTGTCCTTTTTCAAGCGGATAGGTGCTGTCCGCTCCCTGATTGAACCTGAATGGCTGCCATGTCGACCTATCGCGATGTGCTCACCCCGAACTCACTTGCTCTGCTGCAACTGATCGCCGATACCGGCAGTTTCGCCGCCGCGGCGCGATCCGCCAATATGGTGCCCAGTGCGCTCACCTATCGAGTCCGTCAGATTGAAGAAGCCCTTGATGTTTTACTGTTCGACCGGAGTGCTCGTCATGCTCAATTGACCGAAGCCGGCGCGGAACTGCTGAGCGAAGGGGCGCGGTTGTTGTCGGAAATCGACGCCGTCGCCAGTCGCGTCAAGCGCGTGGCCACGGGGTGGGAGCCTCAGTTCACGATAGCTGTCGACAGCATCATCCATCGGGCAACGATCATGGAGTTGTGTTCGACTTTTTTTCGCCTGAACCCGCCGACAAGGCTGCGGCTGCGTAGCGAAACGCTCTCTGGAACACTCGAAGCCCTTACCTCGGGACAGGCCGATCTGGCCGTGGGGGTGGTGATGGATGGCAACACGCAGACGGGTCTGCAACGAGAATCCCTGGGTACGGTAAATTTTGTCTTTGCCATGGCGCCGCATCATCCCTTGGCGCGCCTGCCTGAGCCCTTGTCCGATCAGGATATTCGCCAGCATCGCGCCGTCGCGATCGCCGATTCCAACCAGAGCGGGGCGAGCCTGACGATTGGCCTGCTGACAGGACAGGACGTCTTCACCGTGGCAGACATGCCCGCAAAACTTGATGCACAGTTGCGGGGGCTGGGGGTAGGGTTTCTGCCAACCTGTCTCGCGCATCCCTATATCGACTCGGGACGACTCGTGGTCAAAAAGTCGAGCGCGCGGAGCAGCATGTTCAGGCCAGCTACGCCTGGCGCAAGAGCGGCAAGGCCGGGCCGGGCAAGGCGCTGCAATGGTGGCTCGACCAGTTGCAGGCGCCGGTGACACGTTCGGCTTTGCTGGGCGAGTTCTGCCGGGCCGGTTAGTCGGGATGCCCTTCAGGTATTTTCAAGCGCTTGGCTTGTGGCGATCCGGCAACCATGAACCCACTGTTTTTTCCCCTTGTTTCCTTCATCGACCAGACCGTGCCGCCACGCCTCGACATCTCGATGTAGCATGAACTTCCTCGCCCATGCCTTCCTGGCCGGAGAGGCCGAAACCGACCGCATCGGCGGCCTGATCGGCGATTTCGTCAAGGGGCCGCTGCCGGCCGGGCTGCCGCCGGCGCTGGCCTCCGGTGTTGCGCTGCACCGGGCGATCGACAGCTTCGCCGACCGGCACCCGGCCTTTATCGCCAGCCGCGCGCGGATCAGCCCGTTACGGCGACGCCTCGGCGGCGTGCTTGTCGATCTCTTCTACGACCACCTGCTCGCCCGTGACTGGGCTGACCACTGTGCGGAGCCGCTCGACGGCTATGCCGCCCGCCTCTACGCCGCGCTGGACGCCCACGCGGCACTGCTGCCGGAGAGGGCGCGTGAGATCGCCGACCTGATGCACCGGCACGACTGGCTTGGCTCCTATCGGAACGTCGCCGCGGTCGGCCGGGCGATCGACCGCATGGCCATCCACCGCCTCCGCCGCGCCAACCCGCTCGGCGGCGGTATCGAGGAGTTTCTCGCCGATCCCGACGGCTTTGCGGCTGATTTCCGGGCGTTTCTGCCTGACGCGGTGGACTTTGCCCATGACTGGCGCGGCAATTTGCGCAGCATTACCCCTTTGCCTTGAAGCGCCTAGAAGCGCAAAGTCATCGTCAGTGCGATATGTGTTCGTCGCCATCTGTTAGCTGGATCAGCCCATTGGGCGCTCCGAGTGCCTTGAAACTCACCGGGGCGGATCGCTCTGATTCGTCTTTCAGCGTGATGGGAGTAATCCTTGAGGAAGCGCTGGTGCGTGAAATATTATTTCTTTGGTTCCTTGATTTTTATCTATTAGGGAAACGCTGAATTATTCGTCACCCCGGCGAAGGCCGGGGTCCAGTTCGTTGAATTTTCTGGATTCCGGCCTTCGCCGGAATGACGAATCTTCAATAAATCAGCACTTCCTTAGTGGCCTAATCAAGGCAGCCAAGAACTAAGGAACGTCCATGCCCTCCTCGATTCCCGACTTGAAAATCAACGCCGGGCGGTTGCAAGGCCGCCTGGCAGAGCTGGCCGCAATCGGAGCGATCGAGGGCGGCGGGTGTGCGCGCCTCGCCTTGTCAGATGAGGACAAGGCAGGCCGCGATCTGGTGTGTCGCTGGATGCGCGAGCTCGGATTGAGCGTGACCGTGGACGGCATCGGCAACGTCGTTGGCGTGCGCGCCGGCCGTGCTGGTGGAGCTTCCGTCATGACCGGGTCGCACATCGATACGGTGCGCACAGGCGGCCGCTACGACGGCAACCTGGGCGTGCTGGCCGGACTGGAGGTCGTCGAAACGCTCAACGAGTTCGGTATCGCGACCGAACATCCGCTGGCCGTGGCCTTCTTCACCAACGAGGAAGGCGCGCGGTTTGCGCCGGACATGATGGGCAGTCTGGTGTTCACCGGGAAGCTGCCGCTTTCGACTGTGCTCGAGACGAGGGGAATCGATGGCAGCAGCGTCGGTGAAAACCTGCTCCGGATCGGCTACGTCGGAGAGTCACCCGTTCCGGCATCATACCCCCGCGCTTACGTGGAACTTCATATCGAGCAGGGGCCGGTGCTGGATCATGTCGGAGCCGAGATCGGTGTCGTCGAGTCGGTACAGGGGATTTCCTGGACCGAGATCGAAATCACCGGCATTTCCAACCATGCGGGAACCACGCCGATGTCGTTGCGTTGCGATGCCGGCTGGGTGGCCGGGTCGATCATCGCTTTTGTTCGCGAACTTGCCAACGAGTTGGGCGGGAGCCAGGTGGCTACGGTCGGCCGAGTCGAGTTTTTCCCCAATCTGATCAACGTCGTGCCCAACCGGGCCGTGCTTACCGTGGATTTGCGCAATACGTCGGAAGAGACGCTGCGTACGGCCGAGGCGCGTTTGCTTGCCCATCTCGAAGCGCTGCGTGATGCGGAAAAGGTTCAGATTGCCATGCGCCGTCTGGCGCGATTCGAACCCGTTCCTTTCGCGCCGAAGATGGCGGCATTGATCGAGCAGCATGCACAGGCCCAAGGCTTGTCGACGCATCGCCTGCCGAGCGGCGCTGGCCACGATGCGCAGATGCTGGCGGCCGTCTGTCCGACCGGCATGATTTTCGTCCCGAGCGTTGATGGCGTGAGCCATAACGTTGTGGAATTCACCCATCCCCATCACATAGAAGCCGGCGCCAACGTCCTGCTCTCGGTTCTTTGCGAACTGGCAGGCGCAACACGACCGGCAGGAGTTTCTTCATGAGCCGCAAGATCGTCGTCGGTGCCGCCCAACTCGGCCCGATATCCCGAAACGAAAGTCGCAACGCAGTAGTCACGCGTCTTCTCGAACTGATGCGCGAGGCGAAGTCGCGCGGATGCAACTTCGTTGTCTATCCCGAACTGGCGCTGACAACGTTTTTTCCGCGCTGGTATTTTCCGACCCAGCCGGAAGTCGATTTCTGGTTTGAACGGGAAATGCCGGGGCCGGAAACGCAGCCGTTGTTCGATGAGGCCAAACGCCTCGAAATCGGCTTCTATATCGGCTATGCCGAAATCGCCGAGGAGGCCGACGGAACGCATCACTACAACACGGCGATCATGGTCGATCCGAAAGGAACGATCGTCGGCAAGTACCGCAAGGTCCATTTGCCGGGGCATCGGGAGAACGAACCGTGGCGTGCCTTCCAGCATCTGGAAAAACGGTATTTCGAGTGCGGCAACTTGGGTTTCCCCGCGTATCGCATGCAGGTTGCCGGGCACAAAGGCATCTTCGGCATGGCGCTGTGCAATGACCGTCGCTGGCCCGAAACGCATCGTGTCCTGGGACTGCAGGGCGTGGAGATGAGCTTCATCGGCTACAACACGCCTATTCATTACCCGCAGGTGCCGGAGCATGATTACCTTCAGGCTTTCCACAACCTGTTGCCGATGCAGGCGGGGGCCTACCAGAATGGCATGTGGATCGTCGGTGTGGCCAAGGCGGGCAAGGAGGAAAACTGCGACTTGCTGGGGCAGAGCTGCATCATTGCGCCGACGGGAGAAATCGTGGCCATGTGCTCGACGATCGGCGACGAACTGGCGACGGCGTCGTGTGATCTCGATCGCTGCAAGGAACTCAAGGACAACGTCTTCAATTTCGCACTGCATCGCGAACCGCAGCATTACCGGTTGATTGTCGAAACGAAAGGCGCCCAGGAGCCGGCAGAGCCGATCTGACGAAAACAGCCGAAGGAGGCTGATCAGGTTTCCAGACCAGCCTCCTTCTCCGTGAAGATAGGCCTCCTTCTCACGGAGGCCCTCGTCGTTGCGTGACATACATGCGGGTATGTATGTCACGGAGTGAGCTAAAATCGCGCCAACAATGGAACAGGCGCCGGGACGGCAATCCCTGCAGAAAAGCTCATGGCCAGAAAAACCAAGGAAGAAGCGCAAGAAACCCGCAACGCGATACTCGACGCGGCGGAACTGGTGTTCCAGGAGCACGGCGTCAGCCGCACCTCGCTGGCCGAGATCGCCGCGGCGGCCGGGGTGACGCGCGGGGCGATCTACTGGCATTTCGCCAACAAGGCCGATCTGTTCGACGCCATGGTCGATCGGGTATTCGGGCAACTCGAAGCCAAACTCGCGGAATTCCAGGAAACGCCGGACGAGAACCCGGTCGATCTGTTGCGCAAGCTGGCGTTTCATTTTCTCGAACGCGTGGTCAACGATCCGAGCTATTTCCGCATGGTCGAGATTTCCTGGCACAAGTGCGAATACGTCGGCGAGATGGCCGCGATTCGCGACAGCCATCTCGAATGCGGCAATCGCTATCTGTCGCTGAGCGAAGAGTCCTTCCGCCTTGCCAGGAAACGCGGGTTCCTGCCGGCGACGATCGATCCGCACTTCGCGGCGGTCGGCCTGATGTCCGTGATCGACGGACTGGTGCTCAACTGGACGCTGGACAAGGCGCTGTTCCCGCTGGCCAGCTACGGCCCGGCACTCATCGATACCTACCTCGCGGGACTCGGGCTGGAGTTCGCTCCGGAAAGACACCGCTAGCCGGCTATACTCGGCTCAAATCAGCAAGGAGAAAACATGGCGGCATCCCCCGAAACGGTCAGCATGGCAATGTTCTGCGACTTCGAAAACGTCGCGCTTGGCGTGCGCGACGCCAAGTACGACAAGTTCGACATCAAGCCGGTACTCGAACGCCTGCTGCTCAAGGGCAGCATCGTGGTCAAGAAGGCGTATTGCGACTGGGAGCGCTACAAGGGCTTCAAGGCGGTGATGCACGAGGCCAACTTCGAGCTGATCGAGATTCCGCACGTGCGCCAGTCAGGAAAGAACTCGGCGGATATTCGCATGGTCGTCGATGCGCTCGACCTGTGCTACACCAAGTCGCACGTCAATACCTTCGTCATCGTCAGCGGCGATTCGGACTTTTCCCCGCTGGTTTCGAAGCTGCGTGAGAACGCCAAGTACGTGATCGGCGTTGGCATCCGGCAATCGACGTCGGATTTGCTGATCGCCAACTGCGACGAGTTCATCTTCTACGACGATCTGGTGCGCGAGAGCCAGCGCGCCGTGGGGCGCCGTGACCCGAAAGCGGTGCAGACGATGCCACGCCTGTCACCGGAAGAATACGCGGCACGCAAGGCCGAGGCCATCGAGCTGGCCATTGCGACCTTCGACGCGCTGATCGTCGAACGCGGCGAGAGCGGGAAGATCTGGGCCTCGATGCTCAAGGAGGCGATGAAGCGGCGCAAGCCGGATTTCCATGAAGGACACTTCGGCTTCCGCAGCTTTGGCAACCTGCTCGAAGAAGCGCAGGCGCGCGGGTTGCTGGATGTCGGGCGGGACGAAAAATCGGGGGCGTACGTGTCGCGCAGCGTGGCGCCGGTAGTGCCAGTGGCTCGCCCCGAACCGGAAACCGTTGTGCCCGAAGTGGTTGCCGAGCCAGTACCGGAAACGAAGGATGCGGGGGCGGCTCCGGTGCCGGTTGAATCGGCCGAGTCGGCTCCTGTTCACGCGTCTCCCCGGCGACGTGGTCGTGCTCGGGGCAAGGGGGCGGCAAAGGAAGCGGCGAAGAACGAACAACCGCCCGTCGTCCCCGATGCCGAGGCGATCTCGCCGTCAGTCGCTGTCGTTGAAGCCGTGAGCGATGTTGCGGAAGTCGCTGGTGAAACGGAAACGCCGGCGGCGAAGCCGAAAACGCCACGCGGGCGAAGGCCGCGGAGTCCAAAAGTCGCGAAGGCGCCGAAGCCAGCCGCCACGGAAGCGGAATAAGCAGCCAGAGGCGTTTTTCGTGGCTGTCAGTTCGCCCGCTGAAAGGCGCCGGGGGCTAGGGAGCTTCCCGGGATGACTGGGCGTTTTCCTGCAGGAAGTGTGAATTCAGCGTCGGGAAGCAGATCGATGTCCCGCGCTTTGCCGGGGATGCGCACCTGCCCGCGCAAGGGCGAGTTCGTTTTCAGGCGTAAGGGGATGCCTGCGTAGTCGATCAGTTCGCCCCGCTGGACCGTCAGATTGCCTTCGAAGCGGCCGTTTGCCGGTGCGGCGAGTTCTCCGTGCCCCACCGTCAGGTTGTTGAGTACCCAGCTTTCCACACCGCCCGGGAATTTCTCGGCCGGGATGCGGAGGAAGGTGCCGGCGTGGCGGTCGTTGATCAGCGTGTTGTGCGCGAAATAGAGCGCGTTGTCCGGCCAGCGCGGTCCTTCCGCGCCGTAGGAGACGAGCACGGCGTTGTCGGCTGTGTCGCTTTTCTGGAACACATTGCCGACGACGTAGGCGACGCCGCCGTTGGGGAATTCGAGTTCGTACGAGGCACGGCCGCCGGTACCGTCGGCGAGCAGGTTGTAGCGCACGTGGTTTTCCCGCGCACGTGATTTAACCAGATGTCCGCGATAGCCGTTGGAGAAGCGGCTGCCGGTCAGCACGAAGCGACCGATCGCGCCGACGTAGAGCAGATGGTGCAGGTCGACCTGATGCCGAGCGGCATCGGCGAATTCGCTGTCGCTAATTTCCAGGGTGAGATCCGGCGAGTTGCCGGTGAGGATGCCCATCTCGTTGTCGATGAAGGCGCAACGGTGGATGACCAGCTGCCCGCGCTCGAAGCGGATGCCCGCACCGTTGCCGTCGCGCACGCGGACGCCGCGGAATTCGAGGTTCTCGACGCGCACCTGGCCGCCACGGATGACCCACAGCCCCTTGCCTTCGGCGCTCTTGCCGTCTGCGAGCAGTACGGGGCGCGTGCCGTTGCTGCTGTCCCCGCCGCGGATGGTGAGGTCGTTCTGCGTCCAGATTGCCGTCTGGCCGCGATATTCGCCGGGGCGGATCTCGACGATGTCACCGTCGCGGGCAAGTTTCGCTGCCTCGGTGATTGTCCGGATCGCTTCGTTCGGTCCGACGACCAGCGTGGCCGCGTGGGGAGCAGCGAGTGAAGGAAGGGGCTTGGCTACGACAATCAGTTTTCCGTCGGGGCCGCGCCGGATTTCTCCCTTGTAATCCGGAGATTCCGGCAAAGCGACCTTGGGTTGTGCCAATCCGGCGTGCGAGCAGCCGAGCAGCAGCGCGGCGCAGAGAACGTTGAAGCGGGTCATGGCAGCCTCTCGGTGAGGTGGAGCTTGTCGATTGTAGTCCCTTCCCGGATGAGAAAAGCCCCTGGCGGAATTCTCCGGCAGGGGCTTTGGGGCGAAGCGAAGTCTGAGCGAAATCAGCTCGGCAGGTAGCGCACGCGCAGAACGCCCTGGATGGCGGCGAGCTGGTCGATGACCGCCTGGGGAATTTCGGTCTCGATATCGACCAGGGTGAAGGCCAGTTCGCCGCGCGACTTGTTCATCATGTTGTTGATGTTCAGGCCGGCGCCGGCCAGCGCGGTCGAGATCTGCCCGAGCATGTTGGGCACGTTGGCGTTGGCGATTGCCAGCCGGAAGCGCGACCCCCGCGGCATCGAGATGTTCGGGAAGTTGACCGAATTGAGGATGTTGCCGTTGGTCAGGTAGTCGGCGACCTGCTCGGCGACCATCACCGCGCAGTTTTCCTCGGCCTCCTCCGTCGACGCGCCCAGGTGCGGGATGGCCACGGCGCGCGGATGCTGGCGCATCAGGTTGCTGGGGAAGTCGCTGACGTAGGCCTGCAGCCGGTTGGCGTTGAGCCCGTCGATGACCGCCTGCGTGTCGACGATGCCGTCGCGCGAGAAGTTGAGCAGCACGCAGCCCTTCTTCATGCCCTTGACCCGTTCGGCGTTGATCAGGTTTTTCGTCGCAGGCAGTAGCGGCACGTGCAGGCTGACGAAGTCGGAATGCTTGAGCAGCTCCTCGATGCTGGTCGCCTTGCGGACCTGCGAGGGCAGCCGCCAGGCGGCTTCGACGGTGATTTCCGGGTCGATGCCGATGACCTTCATGCCCAGTTGCAGCGCCGATTCGGCGAGCAGCGAACCGATTGCGCCGAGGCCGACGATGCCCAGCGTGCTGCCGCGCAGTTCGCGGCCGACGAACTGCTTCTTCTCGGCTTCGACGGCCTTGTGCAGGAACTCGTCGTCACCCTGCAGGCCGTTGGCGAAGTTGAGCGCCGGGACAATGTTGCGCACGCCGATCAGCATGCCGGCGATGACCAGCTCCTTGACCGCGTTGGCGTTGGCGCCCGGCGTGTTGAACACGACGATGCCCTTTTCGCTCATCGCCTTGACCGGGATGTTGTTGGTGCCCGCGCCGGCCCGCCCGACGGCGAGCAGGCTTTCCGGGACGTCCAGCTTGTGCATGTCCGACGAGCGGACCAGGATGGCGTCCGGGTTGGCGGCATCGTTGGCGACCGTGTACGTGTCCGGCAGGCGCGACAGGCCCTGTTTCGAGATGGCGTTGAGCGTCTTGATGGTGCGTTTCATGGCTGTCCTTTGGCTCAGGCCTTGGTCTTCTCGAATTCCTTCATGTAGTCGGCCAGCGCCTGCACACCCTCGACCGGCATCGCGTTGTAGATCGAGGCGCGCATGCCGCCGACCGAACGGTGGCCCTTCAGCTGGATCATGCCGCGGGCCTTGGCGCCCTTGAGGAATTCCTCGTCGAGTTCGGCATTCTTCAGGGTGAACGGGATGTTCATCAGCGAGCGGTTTTCCCGCGCGACCGGCGAGTGGAAGAAGCTGGAGGCGTCAAGCACGTCGTAAAGGATCTGGGCCTTGGCGCGGTTGACCTGCTCCATCGCGGTGAGGCCGCCCTTGGCCTTGAGCATCTTGAAGACCAGCCCGGCGATGTAGATGGCGTAGGTCGGCGGCGTGTTGTACATCGAATCGTTGTCCGCCTGGACCTTGTAGTCGAGCATCGTCGGCGTGCCGGCGACGGTCTGGCCGAGCAGATCCTCGCGCACGATGACGATCGTCAGGCCGGCCGGGCCGATGTTCTTCTGCGCGCCGGCGTAGATCAGTCCGCATTTCGACACGTCGATCGGGCGGGACAGAATGTTCGAGGACATGTCCGAGACGAGCGGCACGGCGCCGGTATCAATCGCGTCGAAGATTTCCACGCCACCGATTGTCTCGTTCTGGGTGATGTGCACGTAGGCCGCGTTCGGGTCGAGCGTCCAGGTCGACTGGGCCGGAGCGTAGGAGAAATTCTTGTCCTCGGACGAGGCGACGACATTGACGGCACCGTACTTCCTGGCTTCCTTGATCGCCTTCTTCGACCATTCGCCGGTGTTCAGGTAGTCGGCGGAAGCCTTGCCGCGCAGCAGGTTCATCGGCACCGCGGCGAATTGCAGCGAAGCGCCGCCCTGCAGGAACAGCACCTTGTAGTTGGCCGGGATGCCCATCAGCTCGCGCAGGTCGGCTTCGGCTTCGGCCTGGATGCTCATGTACTCCTTGCCACGGTGCGACATCTCCATCACCGACATGCCGCTGCCATGCCAGTTGACCAGTTCCTGCTGCGCCAGTTGCAACACGTCCAGCGGAAGCGCGGCCGGGCCGGCGCTGAAATTGAATACGCGATCCATGATGGAATCCTTTCGTTCGGAAAATGAGGAGTGCGAAACGGGGTGGAATGGAAATGCAGCGAATCGAATGCGGAAAACGTTGCATTTTATCGAAAGAGCGCCCCCCTGTGGAGCGCGCTGCGGAATGCCGAAGGCGGGACTGGGCGATCCGCAACGAAGGACTTACCATTCGTCCTCCCAACGAACGGAGGCTCTCCATGTTTTTGCCGCGCCTGCTTGCCGCCTGCCTGTGTGCCGCGAGTTTTTTCCTTTCGACCGCGACGCTGGCGGAAGAAACAGGAGATACGAGAGATGCGCCTCCGAAATTCGGTACGTCCAATCCCGAGATGCTGGCTGCGATCGAGCAGGCGAGGGCGAGCCTAGACGGTTTTCTCGAACTCGTTCGTCACCCGGAACTCGAGACGTCGACCTTCAAGCTCAAGATCTTGGTGCGTGACGGCAAAGCCATGGAAACTTTCTGGGTCAAGCCGTTCTGGATTCTCGACGAGGGCTTCGAGGGGACGATCGCCAACACGCCGGAAGTCGTGAGCAATGTCAGCCTCGGCGAGACGGTGGCCTTCTCGGGCGACGACATCGTCGACTGGGGTTACGTCCGGAACGGGCGCCAGGTCGGCAGCTTCACCGTCTGCGTGCTGTTCAAGTACATGCACCCGGCCGACGTCGAATATTTTCGGCGCTACAACGGATTCGATTGTTGAGCGGGGGGGGGACAGAGCAAGCCCCGCCGCTACGATTCTTGACGCTCTGAGGGTTCGGCGTTACCCGCTGACTTTCTCCGCCGTCATCAAGAAAACGGGGTATTCCCGTTGCGGTGTGCCCTTGTAAATGCTGAATACGGTCGAGAACACGATATTGGTGAACCCGGCTTGTTCAGCCCGGCGGGTTAGATCTGTCCGGTCGAAACCATTGTGCCCGTCGAATCCCGCGCCGTGGAACGATCCGTCCTCTCGGTCGAGGTCGGCGATGCACAAGTGGCCGGAATCGGTCAGTATGGCGTGCAGTTTCCGCAGAGTGTCGTCGTTGTCCGGGATGTGGTGCAGGGTCATCAGCGAGTAGGCAAGGTCGAATTGCCGTGCCGGGAGCGGGTCGGTCGACAGGTCGAGGCGGATCGGCGTCATGTTGGCAATTTCTGCGCTCTCGATCTTGCGCCGCAGCACGTCGAGCATGCCCTCGGAGTTGTCGGCGAGCACGATCTCGCATAGCGACGATTGCAGCGCGAAGCTGAGCAGGCCGGTGCCGCAGCCATATTCGAAGCCGCTCATCGAAGAAAGATCGGGAAGGTGGGCGCGGATGGCGTCGGCGACGGCGCGCGCACGCGCGGTTTTCATCGGGTCGTCGTCCCAGGTGGCGGCGCGCCGGTCGAAATCGTCGCGGGGTGCGGAGGTGGTCATGGCGTTGGTCGGTCGTTGAAAGCCGGTCAATCTACCAGATCAGCGATGGCCGCGAACGATGGCGCGGGTGATTTCGTCGCGCTCGCCGGCGCACAGCGTATCAAGCGCCCGGGTGAATTCCGACGGGTCTTCCGCGGCGAGTTCGAACAGGGTCATCGAGGAGCGGAATTTCAGGTCGTCCGGCGCGCCGAAAATGCGGCTGAGGGTGCTTCCATGATGCGCATTGACTGCCGCCGTGCAGGCCAGCAGTCGCGGTCCGAGCAACGGATGCGCGAGGTAGGCGCATGCTTCGTCCAGTCCGCCGAGGGCGAAGTACTGCGCGGTCGGGCTGATTCCCAGGCCGCGAATCTGCGGAAAGATGAACCACATCCAGTGCGCGCGTTTGCGTCCGGCGCGCAATTCCGCCAGCGCATTTTCGTAGATCGGGGCCTGGGCTTCGACAAAGCGTGCGAGATCGAAAGGGTCTGCTGACATGGCGAGCCTCGCGTCATCGGTATGGACTTGAGGATAGTCGACGGATTGTCTGGCTGGAAGAAACAAAAACGCCCCGGGATTCGGCCGGGGCGTTGGCTTGGCAAGTTGTCGCCGGTCAGCGTTTCAGCCGCGCCAGTTGCGGTTTGAGCTTCTCGACCGTTGCCGAGAAGTCGGCGAGGCGCTTCTTTTCCTGCTCGACGACCTGCGCCGGCGCGCGGGCGACGAAGCCCTCGTTGGCGAGCTTCGCCGTGGCCTTGGCGATCTCGCCCTCGAGGCGGGCGATTTCCTTGGTCAAGCGCTCGATCTCGGCGGCGACGTCGATCTCGATCTTCAGCATCAGGCGGACTTCGCCGACGACCGCGATCGGTGCGTTGGCGTCCTCGGGCATCTGTTCGACAATCTGCACGTCAGAGAGCTTGGCTAGCGCCTTGAGATAAGTCACGCAGCGATTCAGTAGCTCGGCATCGCCGCTGGCGACCAATGGCACCTTCTGCGCCGGCGAAATGTTCATCTCGCCACGCAGGTTGCGGCAGGCGTAGGCCAAATCCTTGAGTTGCTGTACCTTGGTCTCGCTGGCTTCGTTGAATTTCAGCGGGTCGGCCTTCGGATAGGCGGCGAGCATGATCGACTCGTGCGTCTTGCGATACGCGAGCGGGGCGACGGCCTGCCACAGTTCCTCGGTGATGAACGGGATCAGCGGATGCGCGAGGCGCAGCACGGTTTCCAGCACGCGTAGCAGCGTGCGGCGGGTAGCGCGGGCTGCGCCCTCGTCGCCGGATTGAATCTGCACCTTGGCCAGTTCCAGATACCAGTCACAGAATTCGTCCCAGACGAATTCGTAGATGGCACGCGAGAGCAGGTCGAAGCGGTAATCGGCGAAGTGCTGGGCGATTTCCGCTTCGGTGCGCTGCAGCTTGCTGACGATCCAGCGATCGGCGAACGAGAAGCGCAGGCCTTCGGGGCAGATGTCGGGCGTGACCGGATCGAAACCGCAGTCCTGACCTTCGGTGTTCATCAGCACGAAGCGCGTGGCGTTCCACAGCTTGTTGCAGAAGTTGCGGTAGCCCTCGCAGCGGTGCAGGTCGAACTTGATGTCGCGGCCGGGGCTGGCGAGCGAGAGGAAGGTGAAACGCAGCGCGTCGGTGCCGAAGGACGGGATGCCTTCCGGGAACTCCTTGCGCGTGCGCTTCTCGATCTGCTCGGCCTGCTTCGGGTTCATCAGGCCGGTGGTGCGTTTCTTGACCAGATCCTCAATGCCGATGCCGTCGATCAGGTCGATCGGGTCGAGCACGTTGCCCTTGGACTTGCTCATCTTCTGGCCTTCCGCGTCGCGGATCAGGCCATGCACATAGACGTGCTTGAACGGGATCTTGCCGGTGATGTGCTTGGTCATCATGACCATGCGCGCCACCCAGAAGAAGATGATGTCGAAGCCGGTGACAAGCACGGTCGACGGCAGGTACAGGTCGAGCGCCGGATTCGACTGGGCGGGCCACTCGGGCGTCCAGTCCAGCGTCGAGAACGGCCACAGGGCTGAGGAGTACCAGGTGTCGAGCACGTCCGGGTCGCGCATCAGCGGGCCGGCGTAGCCGATCTTGTCGGCTTGGGCACGCGCTTCTTGCTCGTTGTGGGCGACGAAGACTTCGCCGTTTTCGCCGTACCAGGCCGGAATCTGGTGGCCCCACCAGAGTTGCCGCGAGATGCACCAGTCCTGAATGTTGTTCAGCCACTGGTTGTAGGTATTGACCCAGTTTTCCGGGACAAACTTTATTTCACCCGAGGCGACGCATTCAAGCGCCTTGCCGACGATGCTGGTGCCGTCGGCACCCGGCTTGCTCATGGCGACGAACCACTGGTCGGTGAGCATCGGTTCGATAACGACGCCGGTGCGGTCGCCACGCGGCACCTTCAGCTTGTGCTTGTCGGTCTTGACCAGAATGCCGAGCGCTTCGAGGTCGGCGACGACGGCCTTGCGTGCGTCGAAGCGGTCCATGCCGCGGTATTTTTCCGGGGCGTTGTCGTTGATCCTGGCGTCGAGCGTCAGGATCGAGATGATCGGCAGCTTGTGGCGCTGGCCGACGGCGTAGTCGTTGAAGTCGTGCGCCGGCGTGACCTTGACGCAGCCGGTGCCGAATTCAAGGTCGACGTAGGCGTCGGCGATGATCGGGATTTCGCGGTCGGTGAGCGGCAGTTTCACCATCTTGCCGATCAGGTGCTTGTAGCGCTCATCTTCCGGGTGCACCATCACCGCGGTATCGCCGAGCATGGTTTCCGGACGCGTGGTGGCCACCGTCAGTTCGCCCGAGCCATCCGCCAGCGGGTAGCGGATGTGCCACATGAAGCCGTCTTCTTCCTCGCTCACCACCTCGAGGTCGGAGACGGCGGTGTGCAGCACCGGGTCCCAGTTCACCAGTCGCTTGCCGCGGTAGATCAGGCCTTCGTTGTAAAGGCGCACGAAGGTTTCCGTGACGATCTTCGACAGTCCCGCATCCATCGTGAAGCGTTCGCGCGTCCAGTCCGGCGAAGTGCCGAGGCGGCGCATCTGACGGGTGATGGTGTTGCCGGAGAACTCCTTCCACTCCCAGACCTTTTCGAGGAACTTCTCGCGACCGAGGTCGTGGCGCGAAATGCCCTGTCCATCGAGTTGCCGTTCGACGACGATCTGCGTGGCGATGCCGGCGTGGTCGGTGCCCGGTTGCCATAGCGTGTTGTCGCCGCGCATGCGGTGGTAGCGCGTCAGGGCGTCCATGATCGCCTGGTTGAAGCCGTGCCCCATGTGCAGCGTGCCGGTGACGTTCGGCGGTGGCAGCAGGATGCAGAAGGCGTCGGATTTGTTGGCGTCGAGGCCGGCGGCAAAATAGCCCTTGGCCTCCCAGTCAGGGTACCAGCGACGTTCGATGTCGGCCGGCTCAAAGCTCTTGGCGAGTTCCATAGGATCGGTGCGCAACGGAGGCGGTGATGGTGAGAGAAAACGCGCGATTATACCGGATGGCGTTGACCGCTTCCGCGATTGGACGGACTTGCGTGCCGACGAACTCAGCGCCAGTCGTTGGCGGGGTCTTTGATGTCTTCGGCGCCTTTGGCGTCTTCGAGCGGAAGGTTCAGCTGTTTGCGCTGCGCGATGTATTCGCGCAGCGCGGTTTCCATCGTCGCGGTGATGCCGCTGCGCAGTTCGGCTCCGGCATTCAGCAGCGTTGCCTCGATCAGGGTCGGCAAGTCGTAGGCCATCTGCTCGGCGATGGCGCGGGCCATGTCGGCGGCCAGTTCCTCGATGCGTGCTTCCACGGCGATCATCGGGTCGACACTGGCGGGCTCGTCCGGTTCGACCGGTTCGACCGGTTCGACCGGTTCGGTCGCTTCCGCTTCGACCGGGGCGTCCGGTGGAACCACCTCGGTGAGGACCGGAATGTCGTCTTCTTCGAGATCCAGGGCAGCCGGCACGGTATCGATGTCGAGCGGCGCTTCGGGTTTTACCGCCAGGAAGCTCCTTCTGCGACGACCGTGCACTGCGTGGATTACGGGGTTCTCGGAAAATTCGTCCTGATCGCTCATGCGGTCTTCTCCGCGAGGTCGAAATACTGGATGGCGTAGCCGCGGTCCTTGTAGAACTTGACCCGGGCGCGTGCCGACTGACGTTCGCTTTCGTCTTGCCCGACGACCTCGATGACGCTGGTGAACCGGGAAAATCCGGGGGGGACGTCCTCGGACAGGTTGATCAGGCGCTCGTGCTGCAGCGCCGAGTCCGGGGCGCCGGTAATGATCACCGGCGTTTCGCTGGCCAGAGGCGATGAGTTGCTGACGTGCGGAATGAACCCCGTCGGCGGCTGGAGCCATAACTGGCGGTCGAGTGCGCCGGCAACGTGGGCTTCCGGGGCATATACCAGCACGGGCTTGCGTTGCCGGAAGGCCTTGCCGATCAGCGCCGCGATGGCCGCAATGCGGTCCGCGGCGTTGTGATAGAAGAAAATCTGCGTCAATGCAGCTTCCCGGCGCGTTCGAGCAGGAAATGAACGAGCAGCGACACCGGACGGCCGGTCGCCCCTTTCTCGGCGCCCGATTTCCATGCCGTTCCGGCAATGTCGAGATGCGCCCAGGCGAACTTCTTGGCAAAGCGCGACAGGAAGCACGCCGCCGTGACGCTGCCGGCCGGGCGGCCGCCGATGTTCGCCATGTCGGCGAAATTGCTCTTGAGCTGTTCCTGGTAGTCGTCCCACAACGGCAACTGCCAGGCACGGTCGCCGGCGGTGGTGCCGGCGTCCAGCAACTCGACCGCCAGTGCATTGTCGTTGGCGAACAGTCCGGTGGCGACGTTGCCCAGCGCGATGACACAGGCGCCGGTCAACGTTGCGACGTCGATGACCGTCTGCGGGTGGAAACGTTCGGCGTATGTTAGCGCATCGCAGAGGATGAGACGGCCTTCGGCGTCGGTGTTGAGAATCTCGATGGTCTGCCCCGAGAGCGAGGTGACGATGTCGCCGGGCTTGCTCGCCGCGCCGCCGGGCATGTTTTCGACGCTCGGAACGATCACGGTCAGATTGATCGGCAGTTGCAGCAGGGCTACGGCCTTGAGCGCCCCGAGTACGCTTGCTGCACCGCACATGTCGAACTTCATTTCGTCCATGCCTTCGCCGGGCTTGAGCGAAATACCGCCGGTGTCGAAGGTGATTCCCTTGCCGACAAGGGCAACCGGCTTCTCTGCTGCCTTGCCGCCACGGTAATGCACGACGATGAACTTGGGCGGCTGGTGCGATCCCTTGGCGACCGAAAGCAGCGAATGCATACCGAGAGATTCCATCTCGGTCCGTTCAAGGATCTGGCAGTCCAGCAGGTGCTCTTCAGCAATCTTTTGCGCCGAATCGGCTATATAGGCGGGTGTGCAGATGTTGCCGGGCAAGTTGCCCAGCGTGCGGGCGAGGGCGACTCCTTCGCCAATGGCACGCCCTTGGGCAAGAGCCTGCGCGGCCTGGGTGTCCTTGGTCTTGTCATCGACGATGAAAGCCAGTCTGGCGAGCGAGCGCTTTTCTTCCTTCTTGCTCTTGAATTGGTCGAAACGGTAGAGCGTCTCGCTGGCGATGGTGGCTGCCTGCCGGATGCGCCAGGCAGCGCTGCGCTTCTTCACCGAGATCCGGGTCAGGTGAATGGCTGCGTCGGATGTCCCGGTGTCCCGGAGGGCCTTGATGGCGGTGCGGAGAGCGGCGCCGTACTCCTTTTCGCGGAATTCCTTTTCCTTGCCGAGGCCGACGAGAAGCAAGCGTTCGCCCGGGAGCGAGGGAATGTTGCGCAACAGCAGCGTTGTTCCCGCCTTGCCTTCCATGTCGCCTGTGGCGAGAACCTCATCGAGAAAACGGCGGGTGTCAATGCCGAAACCTTCAACGGTGGCAAGCTTGCGGGGTTCAAAGACTCCCACGACGAAACAACCGCTGTGTTCCGCCGGGTCCAGGCGTTTTATGCTAAATTCCACCGGCTTCTCCTGCACGGGATTGAAGACGCCGATTATCACTGCAGTATTTCTCCCAAGTCAAAACATGATCTTCCAGCGCGCCATCCGGCGCGAATTCACCCAATCGGCCGCTGGCGTCTTCATCGCGCTGTTCGCCATTCTCCTGACGACGCAACTGATCCGTTTGCTGGGCGATGCCGCCGAGGGATCGATCGCGCCGGAAGCGGTGGTGGCCCTGCTCGGGTTCTCGGCCCTGAACTACATCCCGACCTTGCTTTCGTTGTCGACGTTCATCGCCATTCTGCTTGCGTTGTCCCGCAGCTACCGCGATTCGGAAATGGTCGTGTGGTTTTCCTGCGGTGTTTCGCTGACCGCCTGGGTACGGCCGGTGATGGTGTTCGTTTTCCCGCTGGTTATGGCGATTGGCGCGCTGTCCTTCTTCGCGTCGCCCTGGGCGTTGTCGAAAAGCGCCGAGTATCGGGGCAACCTGGAAACACGGCGCGATGCCAGCCAGGCGACACCGGGTGCCTTTCAGGAGTCGTCATCCGGGGATCGCGTGATCTTCGTCGAGGGCGTCGCCGACGACGAGAGTCATGTCAATAACGTGTTCGTCAGTTCGGTGCAGAACCAGCGACTCGGGGTGACGATGGCCGCCAGGGGGCATCAGGAGTTCGCCGAGAACGGCGACCGGTTCATCGTGCTGGAGAACGGGCGGCGATACGAGATGCAACCGGGATCGGCCGAGTTCCGGATCATGGAGTACGGGCGTTATGCCGTGCGCGTGGAGACCAAGGAAGCGCGCGGGATCGAAAAAACGCCGAAGAGTACGCCGACGCTGGAGTTGCTGGGCAATGACGAGCCTCGGTATCGTGCCGAATTGCTGTGGCGCATCGGGATGCCGGTGTCGGCGATCATCCTGGCATTGCTGGCGATTCCGCTCTCGTTCGTCAACCCGCGCGCCGGCCGCTCCGCCAACATGCTGCTCGCGCTCTTCACCTATCTCGTTTACAACAACCTGATGACCGTCGGGCAGGCTTGGGTCGCCAGTGGCCGGGTCTCGTTCGAGGCCGGCCTTGTCGGCATCCATCTCTTCATGGTCTGCCTGTTGCCGTTGCTGTTTTTCCGGCGCATTGCCGTGCTTTCTTTTGCCAGGTTCTTCCGATGAAGATTTACCGCCGTTATCTGGCGCGCGAAGTTTCCGCGGCGATTCTGCTGGTCCTCGTGGCGTTTCTTGCGCTGTTTGGCTTCTTCGACATGATCAACGAGGTCAAGAGCGTCGGCAAGGGCGCCTACCAGTTGCATCACGCCGTTGCCTTCGTCCTGTTGCGCATGCCCGGCCGGGTCTATGAGCTGATGCCGGTGGCGGTACTGATCGGCACACTGTATGCGCTATCGACGTTGGCCCGGCATTCCGAGATCACCGTACTGCGTGCCTCGGGCATGTCGACACGGAGCCTGCTGTCCAGCCTGATGATGGTGGCGGCGGTGTTTGCTCTGGGGACCTTCATCATCGGAGAAGTCGTCGCTCCGCCATCGGAGCGCGCGGCGCAGCAGATGCGCCTGCAGGAGCGGGGCAAGGCTGTCGGCCAGGAGTTGCGCAGTGGATTGTGGGTGCGCGACGAACGCAGTTTCATCAACGTGCGAACCGTTTTGCCGGATACGCGGCTCAAGGGCATTCGCATTTACGATTTTGACAAGGACGCCAAGCTGCGTTCGGTGACGGAGGCCGAGGAAGGCGTCTATATCCCGCCGGCAAGTTGGCGGCTGTCCAATGTCGTCCGCACCAATATCATGGACGAGCGGGCCGAACTGGTGCGCCTGCCGGATCTGGAATGGCGCTCGGCGCTCAACCCGGACATCTTGTCTGTACTAATGGTTTCGCCGGAGAGGATGTCGTTGCTGCACCTCACGGCGTATACCCGGCACCTCTCCGAGAACAAGCAGAAGACGCAGCGTTACGACATTGCCATGTGGAAGAAGTTGATCTACCCGCTGGCGGCGCTTGTCATGGTGGCCTTGGCGCTGCCTTTCGGATACACGCACGACCGCGTGAGCGGGGTCAGCCTGAAGATATTCACCGGCGTGATGCTCGGCGTGCTTTTCCACATGCTCAACGGCTTGTTCTCGAACCTGGGGGCGATCAACAGTTGGTCGCCGTTACTCAGTGCGATCGCGCCGTCGGCCCTGTTCATGCTCGCGGCCGTCGGAATGATCTGGTGGTTCGAGCGACGTTAGGGCTGGCGGTCAGGCAGAAACTCAGGCGGAGATAACGCGTGTGCCGGCAAGGCGGTCGTGAAGAAACTGCCCGTCCCGGTCGAAGAGCGCCCAGAGCAGCCCCATGCCGAAGAGGCCGATGCTCGGCCAGCAAAGAAGGAATCGTAAAAGCGCCCGCAGTGGCTGGAGCGGTCGCCCATCGCGTTCGATGATGCGGATCCGCCACGTTTTCATGGCCAGCGTCTGCCCGTTGTGGGTCCAGAACCAGCAGAAATAGACGAGCAAAACGAGAAACAGGTGCGCCCAAAGCAGCAACGGCGTTGCCACGCGATGCAGCCAATGGCCGATCAAAACGTGGGGGAGCAGCAGTGCGACGGCAAGTATCCCGAGCAGAAGCATTCCGTCGTAGGCCATGCACGCCAGCCGCCGGATGATTCCCGGAAAAGAACCATTGTTTGTCTGGTTTTCGCTCATTTCCACTTTTCCTGTGTTTTGCTGGAAACAGGAAGCGGAGACCGGGGCGATAGATTGAGCGTTGGCAACCTGATGGGGGAGGTGGCGGGGGCGATTCTGGTAGGTACGAGCGGCTGCAAGGGTTTTGGCGCGGCTTTGCCGGCAGCCAGTTGTTTGAGCCTCGCTTTTTCCTCTTCCGGCAGGCTGGAGTACTCCTCCCATTTTTTCTTCAGTTCCTGCCGTTGCTGCGCCGTCAGCTGGCTGGTGCTCTTGAAGTTCTCTCGGGCCTGGCGCCGCTGTTCCGGGGTCATCTTTCGCCATTCCTGCATCTGGCTCTGGGTTCGGCGCTGCTCGTCCGGAGACATGGATGCGAAGCGGGCGGCGATGCCAAGCCACTTTTTTTGGCGAAACGCTTCAAGCGAGTCCCATTCATCGCTGAGTGGCGCGAGCACGACTTTCTGGGGGACGGACAACTCGCTCCAGGTGGGTTGCGGCGGTGTGGCAATGACAGACGGGCCGGTCGTTTGCGACCAGCCATTCAACGATATGAGGACGCCCAGTATTATTCCGACGAGGTGCTTCTGAGCCATGCGGCAAAGCCTTTGTCGGTGAATGCGCCAATGGGCAATTCGTCTGAAAGGATTGCTGAATCGATGTCGCCGAGTTCCTTGACCTGCTGATCGGCAACCCAGTAGGTCGAATAGGAAGCGCACAACAAAAGGGCCAGTCCGACAAGAACCTGGCTGAGCCGCGAGCCGAATGCATCGAGCGAGAAAAGATTGCCAACCGCAGCTAGAACCGGTGAGGTTGCGACGTGTTTCTGGTGGGTGAGCGCAATGGCACGAGCGGCGGCGAGCCGGTCCAGTGTGTCCGGACGAAGGTCATGCACCCCGCGATTCAGGTGTTGCCTGACCTTGTAGCCGAAATGTTGCTCGTTCATAGCGTGATTCCCTTTGCCTTCAGTGCTCTCGCCAGCGTGTGAGTGGCACGCGAGCAGTGTGTCTTGACGCTGCCTTCCGAGCAGCCCATTGCCGTGGCAGTCTCTGCAACGTCCATGTCTTCCCAGTAACGCATGAGAAAGGCTTCGCGTTGACGAGCGGGTAGTTGTTTTATTTCTTTTTCAATTATATCAAGAAGTTGAGCTTGTTGGAATCTGCCGTCCGGGGTGTCCTGGGTAAAAGACCCGGCCTCGACTTCAATGGTTTCCAGCGGATCGTGATCGTCTTCCTCGTCCGAACTGAAGGCTGAGAGCAGGGTTGTCCAGAGCGACCGGATCTTGCTGCGGCGGTAGTGGTCCCGGATGGTGTTCTGCATGATGCGCTGGAACAGCAGCGGTAGTTCCTCTGCCGGGCGGTTACCGTACTTCTCGGCAAGTTTCAGCATGGAATCCTGCACGAGGTCGAGCGCCGTCTCCTCGTTGCGCACGGCGAACATGGCCTGCTTGAAGGCGCGCCGTTCGGAAGCGACGAGAAAATCCGACAATTCGCGTTGGCTGGCCAGAATCAGAGTCCCAGGGGAGATCGAGAGGAAATGCGCGCTGGAGCGCAGGCGTCGATGACGCGAGTCTTGACCAAAACAGGTCTAGGCCTTAACGTTACCAGCTTTTTCCAGCGTTTTCTTTGTAAGGCAAAAAACATGACCATGATGACCGGTGCGGAGATTGTAATCAGGTGCCTCCAGGAACAAAAGGTCGACTACGTTTTCGGTTATCCGGGCGGATCGGTTCTGCATATATATGACGAGCTGTTCAAGCAGGACAAGGTCAAGCATATCCTCGTCCGGCACGAGCAGGCCGCGGTGCATGCGGCTGACGCCTATTCCCGTTCGACGCAGCGGGTCGGCGTGGCGATGGTAACGTCCGGGCCGGGTGCGACGAACGCGGTTACCGGAATCGCCACCGCCTACATGGATTCGATTCCGATGGTCGTCATCTCCGGCCAGGTGCCGACGACCTATATCGGTCAGGACGCCTTTCAGGAGTGCGATACCATCGGGGTTACGCGCCCGTGCGTGAAGCATAACTTTCTGGTCAAGGACGTCCGCGATCTGGCAGTTACCATCAAGAAGGCGTTCTATATTGCCAATACCGGACGCCCCGGGCCGGTGGTTGTCGACGTGCCAAAGGACATCACTGCCGCGAAGTGCAAATTCGAGTATCCGGCGGAAATCAAACTGCGTTCCTATAACCCGGTAATCAAAGGGCATTCCGGGCAGATCAAGAAGGCCGTGCAACTGCTGCTCGGAGCGAAGCGGCCGATGATCTATACCGGCGGCGGCGTGATCCTGGCGAATGCGGCTGAGCATTTGACCCGTCTGACCCGCCTGCTCGGTTTTCCGATCACCAATACCTTGATGGGCCTGGGCGGATTCCCGGGAACCGATCGACAGTTTCTCGGCATGCCTGGAATGCACGGTACGCTGGAGGCCAATATGGCGATGCAGCACTGTGACGTTCTGCTGGCCATCGGGGCACGTTTTGATGATCGCGTAATCGGCAGCCCAGAGAATTTTGCAACTGTCCCGCGCAAGATCATCCACGTCGATATCGACCCCTCGTCGATCTCGAAGCGCGTACGCGTTGATGTTCCGATCGTCGGCAACGTGTCCGACGTGCTCGACGAGATGATTCGTCTGCTTGAAGCGGAACAGGAACGAAAGGATATTTCCGACTGGTGGGCCGAGATCGAAAGCTGGCGCGCGCGGCAGTGCATGAAGTACGGGATGAAGGATGCGATCATGCCGCAGTACGTCATCGAGAAGCTCTGGGAGGTTACCAAGGGGGATGCGATCGTTACCTCCGACGTCGGCCAGCACCAGATGTGGGCCGCGCAGTACTACAAGTTCGACAAGCCGCGCCGCTGGCTGAACTCCGGCGGGCTCGGGACGATGGGCGTCGGGTTGCCTTACGCGATTGGTGCCGCGTTTGCCAACCCGGACAAGCAGGTGGCGTGCGTGACCGGCGATGGTTCGATCCAGATGTGCATTCAGGAATTGTCGACCGCCAAGCAGTTCGGCTTGCCGATCAAGATCATCAACCTGAACAACCGCTATCTCGGCATGGTTCGCCAGTGGCAGGAAATGTTCTACAGCCGGCGCTACTCGCAGACTTACATGGATTCGATCCCGGATTTCGTGAAACTCGCCGAGGCCTATGGTCACGTCGGGATCCGTGTTGAAAAACCGGAAGACGTGGAGTCGGCGCTGAGGCGGGCATTTGTTGATCACAAGGACGATCTGGTTTTCCTCGATATCCGCACGGCCCGGGAGGCGAATGTCTTCCCGATGGTGGCTGCCGGCAAGGGGTTGGCCGAAATGGTCCTGGCTGACGAGAATCTGTAAGAGGGAGCGACAATATGCGACACATCATTTCCATCCTGCTGGAGAACGAAGCGGGGGCGCTCTCGCGGGTCGCCGGGCTTTTTTCGGCGCGCGGTTATAATATCGAAACGTTGACGGTGGCGCCGACCGAGGACGCGTCCCTGTCCCGGCTGACGATCGTGACGTCAGGCAGCGACGAAATCATCGAGCAGATTACCAAGCAACTCAACAAATTGATCGATGTCATCAAGGTTGTGGATCTTTCCGAAGCGGCGCACATCGAGCGGGAGTTGATGTTGATCAAAGTGCGTGCCACCGGCAAGGATCGCGAGGAGATGAAGCGTATGGCGGATATATACCGCGGTCGCATTATCGACGTGACCGATGCCACATACGTTATTGAATTGACGGGGAGCGGTTCGAAGCTGGACTCTTTCATTCAGGCCATCGATGAAGGTCTGATCCTTGAGACAGTGCGCACGGGCGTCAGCGGCATCGGCCGTGGCGACCGGGTTCTGAAAGTCTGATTCACCAAGTTCTTAACTCGAGAGGAATAGCATGAAGGTTTATTACGACAAGGATGCGGATCTTTCCCTGATCAAGGGCAAGAAAGTCGCCATCATCGGTTACGGCTCGCAAGGCCACGCGCACGCCCAGAATCTCAGCGATTCGGGCGTCAAGGTGACGGTCGGTTTGCGCAAGGGCGGCGCCTCGTGGAGCAAGGTCGAGAAGGCCGGGTTGCAGGTCGAGGAAGTGGCCCAAGCGGTGCAGGGTGCGGATGTCGTGATGATGCTCTTGCCGGATGAAAATATCCCGGCCGTGTACTACAACGACGTCGAGCCGAACATCAAGAAGGGCGCTGCGCTGGCATTTGCCCACGGTTTCAATATCCACTACAACCAGGTCGTGCCGCGCGCCGATCTGGACGTGATCATGGTCGCTCCGAAAGGGCCTGGTCATACCGTTCGTTCCGAATACCTCAAGGGTGGCGGCGTTCCGTCGTTGATCGCCGTGCATCAGGATACGTCGAAAAAGGCGCGAGACATCGCGCTGTCGTACGCTGCAGCCAATGGCGGAACGAAGGGCGGCGTGATCGAAACGTCCTTCCGCGAGGAGACCGAAACCGACCTGTTCGGTGAGCAGTGCGTTCTGTGCGGTGGCGCCGTCGAACTGGTCAAGGTGGGCTTCGAAACGCTGACGGAAGCCGGTTATGCGCCCGAAATGGCCTATTTCGAGTGCCTGCACGAACTGAAACTGATTGTCGACCTGATGTACGAGGGCGGCATAGCCAACATGAACTACTCGATCTCGAATAACGCCGAGTACGGTGAGTATGTGAGCGGTCCCGAAGTCATCAATGATGCTTCGCGTCAGGCCATGCGCGCGGCGCTCAAGCGTATTCAGAACGGTGACTACGCCAAGATGTTCATCGAGGAAGGCAAGACCAATTACCCGTCGATGACGGCCCGCCGGCGTCTGATGGCTGCTCACCAGATCGAAACGGTCGGCGAGAAGCTGCGCGACATGATGCCGTGGATCAAGAAAAACAAATTGGTTGACCAGACCAAGAACTGATTCAGGTCAAGTCAGGAGTCTGCGGGGCGGGCGGTGTTTGCAAACGCCGTCCGGGCCCCGTCCGGCTCAGTCTATCCCCGCAACTTCCTGCTGCCTTAAATGAACTATCCGCATCCGTTTATCGCTAGAGAAGGCTGGCCGTTCATCGCCGGCTCGTTGGTCCTTGCATTGATCGCTTCCGCTGCCGGATTTTGGTCGATGCCGTTCTGGTTGATCTTCATTTTCTGTCTGCAGTTTTTCCGTGATCCTGCGCGGGTGATTGCCGGTGGCGACAAAAGCGTCCTTGCGCCTGCCGATGGCCGGATCGTGGTCGTCGAGGAGACTCAGGATCCTTATCTGAATCGCCGTGCGCTGAAAGTCAGCGTGTTCATGAACGTCTTCAATGTCCATTCGAACCGCGCTCCACTCAGTAGTGTCGTCGAGAACAAGTGGTATAACCCCGGGCGTTTTTTGAATGCGGATCTCGACAAGGCGTCTCTGGAAAACGAGCGTTGCGCCCTGCATCTGAAAACGCCTGGTGGTCAGGACGTGACTTGCGTACAGATCGCTGGCCTGATTGCCCGCCGTATTCTCAATTACGTCGCCCCGGGGAAGAGTCTGGAGGCAGGTGAGCGTTTTGGCTTTATCCGCTTCGGCTCGCGCGTTGATCTCTATCTTCCGCTGGACTCACAGGTCAAGGTGGTGATCGGCGAGAAGGTTTACGCGTCGAGCAGTATCCTCGCCGAGCTGGCTTGATCCCCAGCGTCAAAGCGCAAATGGCTGGCGGCGCAGGCCAAGGGAATTCGCTTTGGACATGAGGCGCCAAGTCTCCCGCTTCAGATGTTTTGTTTCACGGATCTGGCATCGATTCGTTGCCGAGGACTTTGATCAGGTCTGTGGCAGTCTTGCTTTTACGACTCTTTTGTCGCTCGTTCCGCTCGTCGCCGTGTTGCTCGGTGCGATGTCGGCGATGCCGTCCTTCCTGGTGATGGTCGATGAGCTGGAAGGCATTGTTCGCAACATGCTGCCGGAGCGCAGTGCCGGGCTGATCATCCAGCACATTCTCGCGTTCTCGCAGAAGGCGTTGAACGTGACTGTTGCCGGTCTTGTCGTGCTCGTGTTGTCCGCATTCCTGCTCTTGCAGACTGTCGAGCGGGCATTCAATCACGTCTGGCGTGCCCCGAAGAAACGCTCCTGGTGGCGCCGCATCGGCTTGTATGGCGCGTTGATTGTCCTGTGGCCCCTGGCTGTGGCGTATGTCGTCGCCGCCATTTCGCTCGCGGTGTCCCTCTCGTCTGGTCTGATTGTGGAGCAGCAGTGGCTACACAAACTCCTGTCGAAAGCAACAGGAGTGTTCGTTGCAGCGGTATTTTTTGCCGGACTCTATCTCGTGGTGCCAGCGAGGCGTGTTCGCCTGGTCGACGCGGTTGCGGGGGGCTTGTTTGCTTCACTAGGGTTTCTGCTGATGCAAAAGGGGTTCGAGTTGTACTTGTCCTATTTCCCCTCGATCACCCTGGTTTATGGCGCCTTCGCCACGGTGCCGATATTTCTCCTGTGGCTGTATCTGTCGTGGTCGATGGTTCTGGTCGGTGCATTGGTCGCCGCGACGCTTGCAGAATTCCGGAGCACCGGAAAATATTCGCCGTAGTCCGGATTTTCAGATCTGCTGTCTGTCTATGCCGGGCCGATTCGGAATACTTCTATCCTGGCTGTTTGTTCGTCACGTTGGCCGATGCGGATGTCGCGTAGCGAGATATTGTCGCGCTCAACGATCAGGATGAGCGTGTTTCCCGTGTCTACGGGCGTGCTGCTAGGCAGCACTAGAGCTTCGTGCTCTTGCACCGATGCTGTCGGCGGGAGATACAGCGCAGCTTCTTGAAAGGCGTGATCGTTACACGAACGGGGCGCGGCTACTCTCGCCGGGATGATGTGTGTGGCGAGTATCTGGAGCCCGAGTTCGAGGTGCTCCGGGTTGGCTGAGTGCTTCCAGCGGATCATGCAAAGCTGCCAGTTCCCGGTGCCCTCGATGCGCAAAGCGGCAACGTCGCCAGCGAGAACTGTGGCAGTTTTCCCCGAAATGTGCATTGCTGCATAGCCGTCCGGACTTTCGTTGGTGATCATCCAGCGGGATGACGGGACGTGTTCCGCTGGTGCTGAGAAGGCCTGGTGAACGTTGTCTATTCCGAAGCACATTTCCCCACGGTAGTTCTGTCGTCGCCGGGGGAATCGGCGTTTCATATGCGTGTCCAGGAGGTTGGCCGTTCGCCTCAGGACGCTTTTTCCCGCAGGAGTGTTGGCGAAGTCGGGGAGTTCCATCTCGCCAGACAGCGTGCCTGTCTCAAGTCGAGCAAGTTGCTGTCGGATCAAGTCAGCGAGGCCGCTGCCGGAGAAATACTGAACAATGGCCCCTGGTGGAGGAGGCGTGCGGGTGCATGACCTGGCCGGCATATCGCTTTCCGGCGAAGCCCACAAGCAACTGGTGCCAGGTGGGCGCCCTTGACCGCTAATGTCGATTGCGCTGGAATTGCGCCGGAAGTACGCGTGGAGAAATGCGATTTCCGCAGGAGAGAAACTGGCCGAGAGAGCGTAACCCAGTAGAACGGTGCTGACGTAAATCGTGTCAGGTGAGGATTCCTGAGCTACAGGGTTGTCTTTCGGCGACGTGTCGTTCCGGATTGATACGTGTGTTTGATGAAGTTGCCTCCACAGTCCTTTTGCGGCGCGGCTTGATGTCAAAGAAGCGACCAGGATACGTTGAGCCGTCGTGTCGAGAACGCCGAGCAAAATGCGCTTCCGGGAGTTCGATGGGGTGTCATTGTCAATAGGCGCCTCAGCGAGAAGCCGGAGAAAAGCGGCAGTCAGGGAGTCCAGAAGCGACTGGAGATGTCTTGTAAATTGACCGGCCGCGGCCGGCGTGGCCGTTGAGGGAGAAATCAGCAACGGAATGGATGTCTCGGCAATCGAACGGCAGCGCGCGTAAATCGATTCTGCCGCAGTGAGTTGTTGCGTGAACTCACCTTTTCGATTTTCCTGCGACTGCAGGTCGTGTTGCAGTGAAAGGACCTCGGCCGCGATGCTGTCAAAAACAGAGCCCCTGGCAGGGGTTGCCGTTCCCGGGCTTGCGTTGTTCGTTTCGAGAGCCGACGCATTCATGGGGTGGGGTGACGATGAGTGACAGGGCGGCAAAAGTATATCGTGAAGTGTTTGTCCTTCGGGATTTGCTAGGGGCGGAGGAGCCATTCGATGGGTGGTCTTGTTGAATATCGGCTTGTTTTTTCTTGCTTTCTGGTTATAATCTCGCTCTTTTTCTGAATTCGGAAGAAAACCTATGGTAGTCATTCGTCTTGCTCGTGGTGGCGCTAAGAAGCGCCCGTTCTACAACCTGGTCGTGGCTGACTCTCGTACGCGTCGTGACGGGCGCTTCATCGAGCGCATCGGCTTCTATAACCCGATGGCTGCCGCCAACGAAGAGGGGCTGCGTGTGGCGGCTGACCGTTTGAGCTATTGGCAGCAGCAAGGCGCGCAACTGTCGCCGACCGTTGCCCGTCTGGTCAAGCAAGCCTCCGCTGTCAAAGCTGCTGCCTGATCTGTTGACCGAAGCTCCTGTCGTTTCGCCGCACGGGGACGAGTTCATCGTTCTCGGAAAAATCGTGGATGCGTACGGGCTTCACGGGGCAGTCAAGGTTCATCTCTTCGCGGACGATCCCGCGCGGATCGCAAAAATGCGGCAATGGTGGATTGGCGCCGAAAGCGATCCATCGGAAAGCTGGACGCGTGTCAACGTCCGCAGATGCAAGGTGCAGTCCGGCGTTTTGCAGGCTTCGCTCGAAGGATATTCCGACCGCACCGCAGCCGAAGCCGCTTGCGGGAAGTTTGTCGGGGCGCCGCGCTCGGAGTTGCCTGCAACGGATCCGGATGAGTATTACTGGGTGGATCTGGTCGGGCTTGAAGTGGTCAATACGCAGGGAACGGTGTTGGGACGGGTTCTTGGCCTGATCGAGACGCCAGCGAACGATGTGGTGCGTGTCGGTGTGGCAGGGGAACGGGAGCAACTTCTTCCGTTTGTTGCCGCGGTTGTTCTGGACGTCGATTTTCAGGCCGGTCGCATGCGTGTTGATTGGGAAAAGGATTGGTAAAGGGGCGCGAGGTGCCCGGCGTTGCGGGAAGGGCCTTCGTCGCCGATGTCGTAACGTTGTTTCCCGAAATGTTCGTTGCGTTGACTCAATCGGGTGTGACGCGGCGGGCGCAGCAGGAAGGTCGCTGGAATCTGGCCTGTACCAATCCGCGCGATTTTTCGACGGATAACCACCGGACGGTCGACGATCGGCCCTATGGTGGCGGACCGGGAATGGTGATGATGCCCGGGCCGCTGGAGGCAGCGATTCAAGCGGCCAAGGCGCGTCAGTTGTCGGATGGTGTGGCAGGGAGTTGGGTGGTATATCTTTCTCCACAAGGAAAGCCACTGACCCACGAGCGCGTCATGGAGCTGGTGGACGACGTGATGAGTGGCTGGGGGTTGGTGCTTCTCTGCGGTCGTTACGAGGGAGTTGACGAGCGGTTGATCGAACGCTGCGTCGATGAGGAAATAGCGATCGGGGATTTCGTGCTCTCGGGCGGTGAAATCCCGGCGATGGCATTGCTGGACGCCATTGTCAGGCAGTTGCCCGGCGTGCTTAACGACGCCGAATCGGCAACACAGGATTCGTTTGTTGCGGGGTTGCTGGATTGCCCGCACTATACGCGGCCGGAGGTTTACGAAGGCCAGCGGGTGCCGGACGTGTTGATGTCCGGGCATCACGAAGCAATCCGCCGTTGGCGCCTGATGCAGGCGCTGGGGCGGACGAGGCAGCGGCGTCCGGAGCTGTTGGACGGACGGCAGCTGTCGAAAGAGGAAACGCAACTCCTGGCGCAGTATCAGGAGCAATGCGGTCAGTAAACTAAAAAGGAGTTTCACAATGAATCTGATAGCGCAACTCGAGCAGGAAGAAATTGCCCGTCTAGGCAAAACCATCCCGGAATTCGCCCCGGGTGATACGGTCATCGTTCAGGTGAAGGTCAAGGAAGGCTCGCGCGAGCGTCTCCAGGCCTACGAGGGCGTGGTGATCGCCAAGCGCAACCGTGGTCTCAATTCGAGCTTCATCGTGCGCAAGATTTCGTCTGGTGAAGGCGTTGAGCGGACGTTCCAGACTTACTCGCCGCTGGTCGCCTCGATCGAGGTGAAGCGTCGCGGTGATGTGCGTCGCGCCAAGCTGTACTATCTGCGCGAGCGTTCCGGCAAGTCGGCGCGCATCAAGGAAAAGCTGTCGCACAAGCCGAAGGCCAGCGCGTAACAAGCGTTTTTTCGCCAGGCGACCGCAGAGAAGACTCCCAAACATCCGTCATTCCGGGCTTGACCCGGAATCCAGTGGTGCTCCGCTGGATCCCGGCCTTCGCCGGGATGACGTGGCTAACCGTTGTTTTGTCGTTTTCAAGATGACCGCCCGCCGCCTGCTCGCCGCCGTCGCCCTGATCCTGGTCGCCCTGTGCGCCGGAACAGCCTGGCTGCTGACGACGGAGAGCGGCCTGCGCACGGCGGCCCGACTGGCCGGCGCGATCGCTGGCGAGCAGTTGCACATCGCCTCCCCGCAAGGCCGCCTGCTCGGACCACTGACATTCGGCGAAGTGCGCTGGAGCGCGCCGGACCTGCAGATTTCCGCCACCCGCGTCGAACTGGACTGGTCGCCAGCGGCAATCATCTCTCGCCGGCTGCAAGTTGCTGCCTTACGTATCGACACGCTGCGCATCACGTCGGCTTCGTCGCCTGAGCCGGCCGCGTTGCCTGACGACCTCACGCTGCCGCTGGCGATCGACATCGAGCATCTCGCCGTGGCAACGCTGCACTGGGACGACAGCATCAGTGTCACCGACATTTCGGCCCGTCTGAATAGCGACGGCCGCCAGCACCGGCTCACCGAGTTCGCCGCGCAGGTCGCGACAACCGCCCTGTCGGGCCACCTCGCGCTCGACGGGCAAGCCCCCTTCCCTGTCTCGGCGCAGGCGCGGGTACGCGGCCTCGTCGCCGAGCACCCGCTCGCTGTAACACTCGACGCGCAAGGCGCGCTCGAACGCCTGGCCGTCGCCATCGCTGCGCAGGAAGGCATCGCCGGCGAGGCCCACGCGGTGATCGCCCCCTTCGCCACCGCACCGCTCGTCGAAGCCCGCATCGCGCTGCGCGAGATCGACCCGGCCGCGTGGCAGGCCGATGGACCGCACGCTCGACTGGCCATCGACGCCGAGCTCTCACAGACAAAAGACGCACTGTCCGGCGACGTTTCCGTTGCCAACAGCACGCCCGGCCCCATCGACAAAAATCGACTCCCTCTGGAAAACGCCCGCTTCCGCCTCACGCCCGAAAAAGACACCCTGCGCATCGACGCCATCGCGCTGACGCTTCCCGGCGGCGGCGCGCTACGCGGCAGCGGCCGCTTCGCCGAAGACACCCTGACGCTCGACCTGGAAGCACGCCGCCTCGACGCCGCGCGCATCGCCTCGGCCGCCGTTCCGACGCGGCTGGACGGAACGCTCAAGTTCGCCCTCAGCGCAAACCGGCAACGCGGCGAACTCGCCTTGCGAGACACACGCCTCGCCCTCGCCGCACAGATCCAGCACGCCGGCGGGACACTCACCATCGACCGCCTCGATCTCTCTTCGGGCGACGCGCGCCTGCACGCCGCCGGCACGCTCGGCCTGCAGCGGGAACGCCCATTTTCCGTCCACGGCGAACTGCGTCAGTTCGACCCGGCCCGATTCATCGATGTGCCGCTAACGCAGGAGGCACTGAAATCTTCGTCCCCCCGGCGAAGCCCGGGGTCCAGCGCGTCGAATTTTCTGGACTCCGGCCTTCGCCGGAATGACGACTCTTCAATAAATCAGCGCCCCCCGAAGGAAACAACCCGGCTCAATGCCAGCTTCGACGCCAAGGGACGACTCGCCCCGGCCCCCGTGATCGACGGACATTTTTCACTGGGCGACAGCCGCTACGCGGGCCAACCCCTTGCCGGAGAAGGTCGCCTGACGCTCGCCTGGCCGGTGCTCTCGCGCGTCGACCTGACGCTCAGCGCCGGCGAGAATCGCCTCGCGGCCAAAGGAAATTTCGGCCGGCCGCAAGACAACCTCGCCCTGCGCATCGACGCCCCGCGCCTGGCACCCTTCGGAATCGACGGCAGTCTCAGCGGCAACATCGACCTCGGCGGCACGTTCGAGCAGCCCACGTTGGCGCTCGACCTCGCTGCGCCGCGGCTCGGCCATGCCGCCCTGGGCCGCATCGACGGCCTGTCTCTCCGCGCCCGTCTGAGCGAGGCGGCCGATGCGCTGCTTGCACTGAACCTTAACGTCGGCCGCCTCACCAGCCCCGCGTTGCCCGAACCGGCAACCGGCCTGCACGTACAACTCGACGGAAGCCGGCAGGACCATCGACTGGCGTTCGACGCAAAACTCGGTGAGCGAACGCTGCGCCTCGCCGCAAGCGGAGGCATGAGCGCCGACCGGCACTGGCGCGGCACCCTGCGCGAACTGCGCGTCGACATCACCGACGGCCCACGCCTCGCGCTGAGCGAGCCGACGCCGCTCGACGCCGCCGCAAACGGCTGGTCCGTCGGCCCGGTCCGCCTGGCGGGCAGCGCCCCGGACTGGCAGGCGGAACTGCGCGCCAGCGCCGACACCCGCCGACTGCGCGTCGACCTGACGGGAAGCGGCACCTACGTCGGCCATTTCGGCGTCCAGTTCGGCGGCAATCTCGACGCCGGCATGGACAGCCCGTGGGCCCTCGCCCGCACCGCGCCCTGGCTCGGCGAACTGCGCCTCGACGCAGACGACCTTGCCTGGCTGGGTAGTCTCCTCGGCGACGGCTGGCGCACCGGCGGCCGCTTCGCCGGCAACCTCGCACTGTCGGGAACGCCATCCCGCCCACTGGCCAGCGGCCGCTTCCGGGGCGACCGCCTGCTCCTGCGCCAGTCCGAACAGGGGCTGGATCTGCGTGACGGCGAACTCGCCGCGACACTCGACGCGAACCACCTGCGCATCGACAAACTCGCCTTCGCCAGCGAACTGACCACACCGCCCCGCCCGCTGCGCGTCGCCTTGGGCGAGGACGCGCAGCGCTTCGAGACGCCCGGCCGCCTCGACATTGCCGGCGACCTGCAGATCGACCGCAATGAACTGGCCGGCAGCGCCGCGCTCGACGTCCGCCTCGACCGCGTCGGCGTCTGGCAGCTGCCGGACCAATGGATCGCTGTCTCCGGCGCGAGCCGACTGACCTGGCAAACCGGGCGCCTGGGCGTGCAGGGCAAGCTCGCCGTCGACGCCGGCTACTGGCAACTCGCCCCGGCCGGCATGCCGCGCCTGTCCGACGACGTGGTCGTCGTCCGCCCGGGCGTCACCGCGCGCGCCACGCCGCGGCCGAACCTCGACCTCGACGTCACCGCCGACCTCGGCCGCCGCTTCCTGTTCAACGGCGCCGGCCTGACCGCCCGCCTCGCCGGCGACGTCCGTCTGACCGCCAAAGGCCGTGACCTGCCACGCGCCAGCGGCGTGATCCAGACCCGCGACGGCCGCTTCGACGCCTACGGGCAGCAACTGGCCATCGAGCGCGGCATCCTGAGCTTCCAGGGGCTGCTCGACAATCCGGCGCTCGACGTGCTCGCCGTGCGCAAGGGACTTGCGGTCGAGCCCGGCGTACAGGTCGGCGGCACCGCCCAGCGCCCCGTCGTCCGCCTCGTCTCCGATCCCGAACTGCCTGATGCCGACAAGCTGGCCTGGCTGGTCCTCGGGCACGGCCCGGAGACGATGAGCGCCGCCGACGCCACCGTGCTCATCGGCGCGGCCGGCGGCCTGCTCGGCAACTCGTCCGGCGGCGTCGTGCAGCAACTGAAGACCGCCTTCGGCATCGACGAATTCGGCGTCCGCCGGGGCGACATCGGCAGCGACACGGCGTACCGCCCCACCAGCCGGATCGCTAGCACCAGCGCCGGCAGCAGCCTCGACACCTCGGCCACCACCGGCAGCCAGATCCTCAGCGTCGGCAAGCGCCTCTCGTCCAACGCCGTACTCTCGTACGAACAATCGCTCGGCACCGCCGAAAACGTCGTCAAGCTGACCGTCAACCTCAGCCGCCGACTCGCCCTCATCGGCCGCGCCGGCAGCGACAACGCCCTCGATTTCTTCTACACCGTCACCTTCGGGCATCCGCCTGCGCCCGCAAGGCAAAAGACCGACTGAACGCCCAGCGAACAGGCTGCTATATCATTCAGGGAACCGCTGAAATGGTCGTCACCCCGGCGAAGGCCAGGGCCCAGTGCGTCGAATTTCTGGATTCCGGCCTTCGCCGGAATGACGAATTTTCAATAAATCAACACCTTCGTAGCGTCCAACACACCTTCATCGACCACCCCGCCATGCCAACCGCCCCCGAAACCGCGATCAACGTCCTCCTCGCCCGCATCCCCCTGTTCAGCAGCCTGACCGAGGAGGAAATCGCCCGCATCGCGCGCAACACCCGCGAGATCAACGCCGCCAAGGGCGAGATGCTGTTCCACAAGGGCGACCAGCCGACCGGGTTCCACCTGATCGCCAGCGGCCAGGTCAAGCTCGGCTTCACCTCCGCGCAAGGAACGGAAAAAGTCATCGACATCATGGGGCAAGGGCAGACCTTCGGCGAAGCCGTGATGTTCATGGACAAGCCCTACCCCGTATTCGCCCAGGCGCTCACCGACGCGCGCCTGCTGCACGTCGCCAAGCAGACGATCCTCGCCGAGCTCGAACGCGACCCGCACTTCGCCCGCAAGATGATCGCCTCGCTCTCCGTCCGCCTGCATCACCTGATCACCGACGTCGAGGCCTATTCCCTGCACTCCGGCCGGCAGCGCATCATCGGCTACCTGCTGCGCGACAACAACGACAGCGAAGCGCGCTCCGTCACCATCACCCTGCCGACCAGCAAAGGCACCATCGCCTCGCGCCTCAACCTCACCCAGGAACACTTCTCGCGCATCCTGCACGAACTCTCCGAGGCCGGCCTGATCGTCGTCGAAGGAAGGAAGATCACCATCACCGACGTGGAGAAGCTGCGCGGCTACGACTTGTGAACGCAGCCAGAGGCACCTGATTCAACAACGATCGGTCGTCCCGGCCAACGCCGGAATCCGACACCTACAAAAGACTACTGGCTCGTCATGAGCGTCTTGACAGCAATATCCTCGTCAACATCAGGCCAATGCACCCCGATGCCTTTGCCGATCAGGCGCCAGTTAGCCCGCTGGATCGGCGAGGCATCGCGCAAACGCGGAAACCATTCAAGAGGCGCGGAAATCTCGCGGCCGTCGGCTAGCACAAAATGCAAAGCCGACTCATCGACAGATACATCGACGGCGTGAGAATCCAGCTTAACCGCCAAAGTGTTCATTCCATTTCTCCAGAAACAGCGCACGATGCTCAATAACCAGTGCACGAATTTTCGTCAATTCATAAATAACCACGTCATCCCGGCGAAGACCGAATTTTCGTCAGTTCATAAACAGCCACGTCATCCCGGCGAAGGCCGGGATCCAGAAGTGCACCACTGGATCCCGGGCAAAGCCCGGAATGACCGATTCTGGAAGGTTTGTTTGATTCATCGTGACTGCCTACTAGAATGAAAGCCCCCCCTTCACCAGGGATCCACCTCATGGACCTCATCCTCTGGCGCCACGCCGAAGCCGAAGACGGCATCCCTGACATGAAGCGCAAGCTCACTCCGCGTGGCGAAAAGCAGGCACAGCAAATGGCCGCCTGGCTCGCCACCCACGCACCGGAGAACCTGCGCATCATCGCCAGCCCCGCCAAGCGCTGCCAGCAAACCGCCCAGGCACTCGGCCGGCCGTTCGACACCGAGCCGCGCCTCGCTCCCGGCCACAGCGCCGCCGACCTCCTCGCCGCCATCGACTGGCCGGACGGCCCCGACGCGAACAGTCACGCGATCCTCGTCGTCGGCCACCAGCCCACGCTCGGCCAAACCGCCGCCCTGCTGCTCGCCGGCAGCGAAGCCGACTGGTCGATCAAGAAGGGCTCGGTGTGGTGGTTCTCCAACCGGACACGCGGGGAAGAAACGCAGACGATCTTGCGGGCCGTGGTGCCGGTAGAGCTGGCTTAAGCCAGCCCCCGCTTATTCTGCCCCTTGCGACTTAGACGGCCAGGCAATCTGAATCTGCCGGTGTTGCGTGACACAGTCGGGGAGATAAAGATTTGTCAGGCTCTGGTACGTCGCATTCCGAGCGGAAATGATCCGGATAACGTGTCCTGAATCTCGCTCGCAATGGCACACAAGGAGAAGTTGAGTGCCAGTGCTCATGTCTAGCAACAAGAAGCGATCCTCATCTCCGGAATGCCCCTCGTCAAAGAACTGAACGGCAAACTCATCGTAGAAGACGCTCTGCGCCTCCTCAAAGGAAACGCCGTGCTTTTCCAGTATCGAAGAGCAATCACCGACTGGACTCCGGCCTTCGCCGGGGTGACGAGTTCAGACACTACCTCGCCGAATCAACAATCTGCCTGCCCACGCAGATAGAGGGTATCGGGCGAGAGGTCAATTTCATCACTCCAGACCACCGTCCCGTACTCGACATGGGCACGCATGAACAACCCAGGCTCCTTGAGCGCCGCATATGCGGGAAAGTCAAGATAGGGACGCATGTCGAAACGGCGCACCTCCCCTGTATCAAATTCGGCCACGATAGAATAGTCAGGCGCTGCCACAACCTTGACAACGTCAGGGGTCATTGCCAACTCCTCAACGCAATGGATCAATCTTGAATGGCGTTTGACCGGTACTTGCCAAATGCCAATCGGCCATCAGTTCATCCTGATGCAGTTCAACCCACGCTTCAACCAGCTTCATTTGCCGCTTTGGCAGATCCCCCTCCAGCAACTCGCCATCCGGAATTTTCAGCACGGCCTTGAAGTCGTTATAGCGAATGTGAAATGTGGATGATGATGCTTTTCGGAGTCGAGAACATACATCGCCACCAGGACGACAACCCGCTCGTCGCAGTGACACGGAAGTCAAGCGAAAACCGGGGTCCCCGGTTATTCCGGTTATTCGTATTCGTGCAGAAAAGGCGGGGGCAACCGACGCCCCGTTGCATGTAACGAAAGCCAAGGCTATGATGTTGCATGTAACAAGACAACAGGAGTCTTCACATGCCCGGCACACACGTAAATACGCGCGTTCAAAAGCACCGCAACGCATTGCGAATGGCAGGTCTGCGCCCGGTGCAAATCTGGGTACCTGACACCCGGCGGCCCGACTTCGCCGAGGAATGCCGCCGCCAGTGCCGTATTGCCGCCCAGGCAGACACAATCGACAAGGACATTCAGCAACTCATGGACGCGGCCCTCGCTGACGCTGACGGCTGGGCGGAATGATGCGCGGTGAATTCGTGACGATCGCCATGCAAGGCGATTTCGGCAAACCACGCCCCGCTCTGGTCATTCAGGCCGATCAATTCAACGAACACGCCTCCATCACGGTATTGCCCGTCACCAGCGCCCTGATTGCCGCACCTCTGCTACGCATTACCGTTCAGCCTAGCGAGGAAAACGGCTTGCAGAAACCCTCTCAGGTGATGGTCGACAAGGCACTGACCGTCAAGCGCGACAAAATCGGGCCGGCCTTCGGGCGCATTGACGCAAACGTGATAGTGGAAGTTGAACGCTGCCTGGCGCTGTTTCTGGGCATCGCGAAATAAAGGGGTCATCGCGCTTTACCGGGAAAAGCGTGATGAAAATAATGGCTGCCAAGCTCTGCGCAGGCGCTCAGCCGGCCGTTCGACACCGACCCGCACCTCGCCCCCGGCCACAGCGCCGCCGACCTCCTCGCTGCGATCGACTGGCCCGACGGTCCCGACGCGAACACTCACGCTATTCTCGTCGTCGGCCACCAGCCTACCCTCGGCCGCACCGCCGCCTTGCTGCTCGCCGGCAGCGAAGCCGACTGGTCGATCAAGAAGGGATCGGTGTGGTGGTTCTCCAACCGGGCGAGGGGCGGAGAAACACAGACGGTGTTGCGGGCAGTAGTGCCGGCGGAACTGGCATGAACAAGCCCAAAGCAGCATTCCGTTCCACTTCCGAATCGATTGACAGGCCCCATATTAAGATCTAAATTTGACTCCATTTTCAGAGCCAGGAGTCAAGCGATGCAAACAATCCTTGCGGATATCGCAGTCAGTATGTCCGAGTTCAAGAAAAACCCCGCTTCAGTATTGCGCGAGGCGGACAACCGCCCGGTGGCGGTCCTTAACCACAACAAGGCGGCCTTTTACATGGTTGAACCCAAGCTGTTCCAGGCAATGCTGGAGGAACTGGCCGATCAGGATCTCTATCGCAACGTGTTGGCGCGAGCGGCAGAGAAGGAGCGCGCAGTCGAGGTCGACATTGACGAAATCTGAGCCAACACGGAAGTACAAGTTCCGGCTTTTTTTCGTCCCGTCGGCACTGAAGGAGTGGCAAGCCCTGGACGGCTCGGTAAAGGAACCGCTACGGAATCTGCTGCGCAAGCGGCTGGACAATCCGCACGTTCCTGGCGGAGCGCTTCATGGCGAGCTTGCGGGATACTACAAAATCAAGCTCAGGAAACAAGGGTATCGTCTGGTCTATGGCGTCGAAGACGACAAGCTCATCGTAATGGTCATGGCGGTCGACAAACGCGAAGACGGCGTGGTTTATCGCTCAGTTCTCGGGAGACTGGGCGAAAAGGTTACCGAACTGGCCAGAACCGTCAAAGGAAAACTCTCGCTATAGCCCCCAGCTTTCGCCGGGGTCACGTATTCTTCTGCATTTCCCGAGGAGAATCGCATGGGACGTATGTACAACCCGCCGCACCCCGGCGAAACCTTGAGGGAAGATGTGCTGCCAGCGATCGGCTTGACGGTGACACAGGCCGCGAAGGAGTTGGGTATCAATCGGGTAACGCTGTCACGGGTACTGAATGGAAAAGCAGGCATCAGCATCGACCTGGCCTTGCGCCTTGAAGCATGGCTGGACGGCCCGACAGCAGAGAGCTGGCTGAAGGGACAGCTTGCCCATGACCTCTGGCAGGCCGAGAAGCATAGACCGGTGGTTGGAGTCAGGCACGCGCAGCTGGCTTGAAACAACCAGGCTAATCGTTCCGACACCGCCCCCCGCCCTGCCGGGCACACAAAAAGAAGAACCCCGCCGAGGCGGGGTTCTGTTAATCGGGGTCTGTCCCCTATTATTACTGATCAATTCTTCACGAATGATTTCGTTAGGCACGCACCAGAGTATGCCCAAACAAGCCGTTGCGTACCCGCCGCGCCTTCAGCTGTCGGTGTAAGGACGCATGTATCTGCAGCCAGAATTCCCTTGTAAGCATTTGGCGTGGCGGTAATTACTCCATCCGCAACAGCCAAGCTATTGAATGCTTTAGTAGTCGACGCCGTAGGAGTAACGGGCAGATTCGTCGCCACGCCACCATTTGTTGCAGCATCCATATCGGCCAAAGCGATTCCGCCTTGGAATCCTTCCTCAACAGCAAGCTTGTAAGGCGCCATTGCACCGATCACTTCGGTGTAAGCGGCTTTTTTGATGTAATCCTGATAGGCGGGGATCGCCACCGCCGCCAAAATACCAATGATCGCCACGACGATCATGAGTTCGATCAGGGTAAAACCTTGCTGGACTTTTTTCATTTGCATCTCCTTTGGTTGAGGACAACGGGAAGCCCGTTGCCAAGACACAATCAAATTGCGTGCCAGCCTGAGCAACCCCGCGAAACGCCCAAAAAGGCTGGCTTCGGGAACATAATTGCGCCGCGATACGTCAGACGCTGACAAAAAACGTCACCCAAGGCACGCTTTGCGCCAGTTTTTCAGGCACGGATACAACACGTTCCCTCTTCAAACATTCCCTTATGGCCAACAGCAAGAAATACCAGATCACCGTCACCGCCCGACCGCAATACGTCGCCGACCAGTCGGCCCCGGACACGGAGCGCTACGTGTTCGCCTATACGATCACTCTGGAGAATGTCGGCACGGTGACCGCGCAACTGATTTCGCGGCACTGGCTGATCACCGACGGCAACGCCAACGTGCAGGAGGTCCGCGGCCTCGGCGTGGTGGGCGAGCAACCCCTCCTTCAGCCGGGCGAGAAATACGAATACACCAGCGGCTGCCAGCTCGACACGCCGGTCGGGATGATGCGCGGCAGCTACCAGATGGTCGCCGAGGACGGCACGGCGTTCGAGGCGGAGATTCCGGCGTTTACACTGGCGATACCGCGGGTGTTGCACTGAAAGGACGTCTATTCCGCAGTAAATCCCTCGTAGCTCACGCGGATGGCTCAGTCTCATCCTCCATGTCAGCTGCAGGGGCGCTGAGCCTTCGCACAGTCAGTGCACAGCGTTGCTCAATCAAGGTCAGGATCTGCTCAACCAAGGCGTAGCCGGCGAAGCCACGCCTGGGGTCTGACTGCAGTTCACGCGCGGCAGACGGCATCGACTTCGCCAAGGCCAGAATCCGTTTTCTGGCCTGAGCCTTGCCGAGGCCGACTGCTTCAGCGAACTGCTCCCAGTGCCGTGCCTGGACTTCACTGAACTTGTACTTGCTGCCGATCTTCATCGCCATCTTGGGCGTCAGATTCGGATAGACCACCGTCGACAGTACATCGTAGAGCGGCGCCAGCACGGGAGCCCTGTTCGAGTACAGCAGCGAAAAGTTCTTGGCGTGCGCGTCGTGATTGCCGATCAGGGCATTGAAAATCACGTAGTCGAGCAAGCGCAGGACCTGCGGCGCACTGGGGCGCGTGATGCGCCGAACCAGGTCGAAACATTGCGCCAGATCCGGGCCACCTTCATTTTGGTATTTCATTTCCGGTACCACGCCCAGCGCCTGGCAAAAGTCCTCTTGATGCAGGCGCTGCCGCCGGCCTTGCGCATCGGCCCCCCGGTCATAACGCTCGACCAACAGGAACTGTCGCCCCAGCACAGAATGCACCCGTGACTTGGCCGGCTTGAGCTGCATAGCCTCGGCCAGCGCCGAGCAAAAGCCTTCGTTGGTGACTGTGTCCGCCAGGGTACGAATAGCGGGCTTCAAGATATGTGAGCTGGGCGTTCCATTTCTCGGCAGACCAATCCGGGCGCCATCGAAGACCACCGGCAGTTTGTCTTGAGCGCCCGCCAGTGAGAGGCGCAAGCCATCCTTGCCGGCCAACATCGGCCGATGCGGCAGTTCATCGAGGGTGGCGACGATTTCCTCTTCGCTCAGCCACTGAACGTCTTCAGCTTGCTCAGGACTGAGCATCGGCTGCCCTGGCTCCAGCAAGGTCACGGCCCCGGCACACTCACCCCCGATGTGATCGAGCAGCGCAAAATCATTCTGGCTCGACACCTGAAATTGCTGTGCGATGAGGCGCCGGAGTTGTCCCTCTGGCAACAGTCCAGCAAAGAAGGGCCGAGTGTGGTGATCGTCGAATGGTTCTGCTTGCAGAGGCAGTGAGCTGGACAGGGTCACGGCGTCAGGGCGTGAGAGCCAATCCGGGGCGTAACGGAAATTCAGCCGGCCATCGACCAGGGCCAGGGAGCCAACCCGCTCAGCGAACAGCCAGACTTCCAGCTCACGCGCCATGCTCGTGGCCCTCAGGGTGATTTTCAGGGGCGGAGGATGGCAAGCCGATCATTTGGAGCGTTCCACCCAAGGCGTCGATCACGCGCAGCACGTTTTCCAGCCGCAGGGTGGGCTTGCCCGCTTCAAGGTCGACGATGAAGCGCACACCGACCCCGGCTGCCAAGGCCAACTGGGGCTGCGTCAGGCCCAGTTGCTTGCGTGCAGCACGGAGTGCGTCACCGAGTTGTTCCGTGGTTCGTATGGAGCTGATCATTGGTCAAGTTTCCCGTTCGGGAAATTATCGACCAGTTTGAAGAAGAGCGCAATAGATATTTCCCGTTCGGGAATTTTTCAAGCAACGGTGCGCTTACATCGGCATAGGGGGCAGCCCTTATAGGCTGCGCCCCTGCCACACCACCCGGCATGCGGGTCCGCACCGGGCGGTTCGAGAAGTTGAGGTCATG
>NZ_JCANUT010000032.1:0-44052 GCF_059569095.1 Propionivibrio pelophilus DSM 12018
TGACTTCTCGCTCCGGCTCGGCACCGTCGCCCTTTCAGGCATGAGGCGAGATATCCCCGGGTAAGAACGCACTCCTTCTCTGCACAACCGCCGAATTTACGCCGCTTCGCCTTGATCACGAGAACTTTGCGGTTCCATGCCCGCTCGCCCTGCTCGGCAGCGCCTTCTATCCGGTTCTTGTCCATCGGCTCGCAGATTACGATCCACGCTTCCTCCCCACGCTCGGTCGCCCTCACGCAGTTGCGCTTCACTTCGTTCGCGGTGATCAACTCACGGCGGGACTTGCACCCGCAGGAGTGCGCCCGTGCCGGGCGCACATAAGAAAAACGGGCTGCGCCCCGGTGAGGCGCAGCCCGTTCTGGAGGAGAGCGCTCGGCTCTGCTTAACCCTGCGGCGCCGACGCCGCCTGAATCGCCGTAAGAGCGATGGTGAACACGATGTCGTCTACCAACGCACCACGCGACAGGTCGTTAACCGGCTTGCGCAGGCCCTGCAGCATCGGGCCGACGGACAGGACGTTGGCGCTGCGCTGCACGGCCTTGTACGTCGTATTGCCGGTGTTCAGATCGGGGAAGATGAACACCGTGGCCTGGCCGGCGACCGGGCTGTTCGGCGCCTTCTGCTTGCCGACTTCGTAGACCGACGCGGCGTCGTACTGCATCGGGCCGTCGAGGACGAGGTCGGGGAATTGCGCGTGGGCGATTTCGGTTGCGGCACGCACCTTTTCCACATCCAGCCCTTGCCCCGAGCTGCCGGTGCTGTAGCTGATCATCGCTACCTTGGGATTGATGCCGAAGGCCGCCGCGCTATCGGCACTCTGCTTGGCGATCTGCGCCAGTTCCTCGGCGGTCGGGTTGGGGTTGATCGCGCAGTCGGCGTAGGCCAGCACCTGGTCGGGCATCAGCATGAAGAACACCGACGAGACGATCGACGAACCCGGCGCGGTCTTGATCAACTGCAGGGCTGGGCGGACGGTGTTGGCCGTGGTGTGCACGGCGCCGGAGACGAGACCGTCGACTTCATCGACGGCCAGCATCATCGTGCCGAGCACCACGGTATCTTCGAGCTGCGCGGCGGCCATCTGCGGCGTCAGCCCCTTGGCCTTGCGCAGCTCGACCATCGGCGGGATGTACTGCTCGCGAATGCTGTCCGGATCGAGGATTTCCAGGTTCTTGGTCGGCAGCGTGATGCCCTGCGAGGCGGCGACCGTCTCGATGGCGTCGCGCTTGCCGAGCAGCACGCAATGGGCGATCCCTTTCTCGGCGCAGATCGCCGCGGCACGCACGGTCCGCGGCTCGTCGCCCTCGGGCAGCACGATGCGCTTGTGCGCCGAACGTGCCTTCTGGATGAGCTGGTAGCGGAAAGCCGGCGGCGAGAGCTTGACCGATTCGGGGATATAGAACGAGCCGGTGATCGCATTGATGTCCAGATGTTCGGCGACGGTATCCAGCACGGCGTTCATCCGCTCGGTATCGTCACTGGGGACGTCGTTCGGAATCTTGCTCACGGCGCGGGCGATGATGTAGCTGTCGCCCTGGGTGCGCAGGATCGGCAGGCCGGTATTCAGCGCCGGGCCGGCAAGTTCCATCAACTCTGGCGCAATCGAACTGTTGTGCGTCAGCAGCAGGCCGGCGAGCGGAATACCGCGGCTGGCGGCCAGCGCGACGGCCATCACGATGTCATCGCGATCACCGGCGGCAATGACCAGCGTACCGGGACGCAGGCGCGGGATGAACGCGGCAGCCGAACGGGTGGTGATGATGGTATCGGTGACGCGGCGGGTAGCGATCTCGCCGGGCAGAATGACTTCCGCATTCAGGTGGCGGGCCACATCGACCATGCGAGGCGCCTGCAGGAGCGGCGTGTCGTGGACAACGCCCCACAGCGGCACGTTGCCGAGGCGGCGCTTCAGGTCGTCGGCGACATAGTCCTCTGGCGCCATGTTCAGGATCACGCCAGCGACCTTGCAGCCCTCGTTGGCATACTGGCTGATCGTCAGGCGCAGATCGCCGGTGGCGTTCTGCGCCTTGGCGTCGGCCACGACGACGACTTCCGCCTTCAGGCTGCGCGCCATGTCGACGTTGAGGTGCGACGTAAACGGATGCGCCGGATCGGTGTGCAGGCCCTCGACCACCAGGACGCTGGCGCCTTCGCCGGCATTCATGCAGAGAGTGACGATCTCCTCCATCAGATCGTTCGACTGGTTGGCGGCCATCTGTTCGGCGACGTCCTGCAACGGAATCGCCTCGGGAACGATGACCGGGAAGATCTCGCGGGCGAAATGGACCGAGGTGTCGCCAATATCCTGGGCCACGGGCTTGGCGAAGCGAACCTCGACGCCGTGACGCTGCAGTGCACGCACAATCCCCAGGGTGACAGAGGTTAGACCTACGCCTTGTCGTGCTGGAACGACAAGGAAGGTCTGGGTGAAGCGTTGATTCATTGATGCAAATCTCCTGATATGAGTGGCTTGGTTTTTTTGTTGTTGGCTCGGCATTATTTTCCTGATGCAATGCCGAAGGCCACATTGTAGTCCTGCTGACGGGGGGTCGCACGGCCGATCGGAGAAATCCGGCCGCTTTTTCAGATGCCTGTTGGTTTTCTGAAACGGATTGATTCTGCAGGGAAATTCGCCATTTTCCGATTGGCATGGTCAGCCGACCAACCATCACTCAGAGGAAAAACATGGGGGACGTTCGAGCGGTAACGCGCAAAACAAATTGGTCTGACCATACGACCAGTCCGATACCGACCGGCGCCCTGAGTACAAACAAATCCGTCCTATTCAAACCGTAACGCGACGATGGGATCGAGCCTCGCCGCGCGCCGCGCCGGCATGTAACCGAAGACGATGCCGATCAGGCCGGAGAAGAAGAACGCCAGCAGGTTGATCCCCGGATTGAACAGGAAAGGCATGCTCATCAACGCCGTGAGGCCGAGGCAGACGAACAGCGCGAGCACGATGCCGACGAGCCCGCCTAGCGCCGAGAGCACCACGGCCTCGATCAGGAATTGCAGCAGGACTTCGTGTTCGAGCGCGCCGATGGCGAGGCGGATGCCGATCTCGCGTGTCCGTTCGGTGACCGAGACGAGCATGATGTTCATGATGCCGATGCCGCCGACGAGCAGGCTGACCGCCGCCACCGCGCCGAGCAGCGCGGTCATCGTGCGGATCGTGCCAGACAGCGTTTCGGCGATCTGCTTGGTGTCCATCACGTTGAAGTCGTCGTCGGCGTTTTCCGAGAGCTTGCGCCGTTCGCGCATCAGCTTGCGGATCTGCTCCATGACCGGGTCGGAGGCGACGCCGTCGCGCAACGAGAGCATCAGCGTCGACACGTCGTTCACCTTGCCGGTCAGTCGCCGCTGCGCGGTACGGATCGGCATCAGCACGACGTCGTCCTGGTCCTGACCCATCGCGCCCTGTCCCTTGCCTTGCAGCACGCCGATGATCTCGCAACTGAAATTCTTGACGCGGATTTCGTCGCCGATCGGCGAGCCTCTCGGGAAAAGCTGCTTCTTGACCGTCGCGCCGATGATGCACACGGCCTTGCCGGCGGCCTCTTCGTCCTCCTCGAACTGGCGACCGCTGGAGATCTGCCAGTTGCCGGCGACGAAATAGTCGTTGCTCGTGCCGTTCACCTGCGACTGCCAGTTCTGGTTACCGGCAACGAGTGTCACCGAGCTGCCAACGACGGGGGCGACTGCCTTGAGCGCGGGGATTTGCGCCTGAATGGCATCCACGTCGGCCAGCTTGAAGCTCGCCGCCCCCGCACTGTCGCGACCCGGACCGAGTCGCTGACCGGGTCGCAGGATCAGCAGATTGCTGCCGAGGCTGGAGATCTGGTCCGAAACCATGCGCGTCGCGCCGTTGCCGAGCGTGACCATGGTAATCACCGCGGCAACACCGATGACCACGCCGAGTACGGTCAGGAACGAGCGCATCAGGTTGCGGCGGATCGCACGCAGGGCGAGCAGCAGGGCATTGAGCAGCATCTGGGTCATGCGCGCTCCTTCACCTCGTCGCTGGCCACCAGCCCGTCGACGAACTTCACCACGCGATCGGCGTAATGCGCCATCTCCGGCTCGTGCGTGACCATGATGATGGTGATGCCCTGCTCGCGGTTGAGCGAGACAAGCAGGTCCATGATCTCGTGCCCGCGCTGGCTGTCGAGGTTGCCGGTCGGTTCGTCGGCAAGCAGCACCAGCGGACGGGTAACGATGGCGCGGGCGATGGCGACGCGCTGCTGCTGGCCGCCGGAGAGTTCGGCCGGCGTGTGGTGTTCCCAGCCGGTCAGGCCGACCTGCGCCAGCGCCTCGCGGGCGGCGGCATGCCGCGGTGCCGTCTCGGCACCGCGGTAGAGCAGCGGCAGTTCTACGTTTTCCTGCGCCGAGGTACGCGAGAGCAGGTTGAAGCCCTGAAAAACGAAACCGAGATAGTGCCGGCGCAGCAGCGCGCGCTGGTTGCGATTCAGTTCTTCGACGGCGATGTCCTTGAAGCGGAACGCGCCGCTACTCGGCCCGTCGAGGCAGCCGAGGATGTTCAGCGCCGTCGACTTGCCGGAACCGCTCGGCCCCATGATCGCGACGAACTGCCCCTGCGGGATGTCGAGATCGACGCCTTTCAGCGCCTGGAAAGCCGCCGCGCCCTGACCGTAGGTCTTGGTAATGGCGCGCAGGGAGATCAGCGGCCCCACGGTCACTTGGCCTTTTCCTGGAAGTCGACGATCACCGCCGCGCCCGCTTTCAGTTCACCGTTAGTGATCTCGGTCTGCCGGCCGTTGCTGGCGCCGGTCTGCACCGGGATCGACACCGGCTGGCCGTCGCGCAGGATCCAGACCTGCTTGCTTTCGCCGGTGGCGGCTTTCGGCTTCTGGTTCTGCGGCCGGGGCGGGCGCGGGATCAGGCGGGAAATGATGTTGCCCTCGGGCTGGGTACCGACGGCCGGCGGAGAAAAGCGCAGCGCCGCGTTCGGCACGAGCAGCACGTTGTCGCGCTGGGCGGTGATGATGCGCGCCGTCGCGGTCATGCCGGGACGCAGTGCCAGATCGTCGTTGGCAACGGTCAGCACGGTCTTGTAGGTCACCACGTTGTCCGTCGTCGTCGAGCCGAGGCCGACGCGCTGGATCGCCGCCGGGAAGTTTCGCCCCGGCCAGGCCGAAACGGTAAATGTCGCCGGTTGGCCGAGTTTCACCGCGGCCACGTCGGCCTCGTCGACCTTGACCTGCAGTTCCATCTTGGTCAGGTCCTCTGCGATCACGTACAACACCGGCGTCGTCATCTGCGCTGCGACGGTCTGACCCGGCTCGACCTTGCGTGTCAGCACGACACCGTTGATCGGCGAGCGGATGACGGCCTTCTCGATGTTCGTCTCGTCGGTCTTCAGCGTCGCCCGCGCCTGGGCAACCTCGGCCTTCGCGCTGGCGAGATTGGCGACGGCGCGCAGAGAGGTGGCCTCGGCGGTTTCCAGTTCGCTCTTCGACGGCACCTTGCCGCCGGAGAGTTCGGCAACGTGCTTGAGGCGGTTCAGGTTGGCCCGTGCTTCGGCGACGGTCGCCTCCATCTGGGCGACGACCGCTTCGGCGGCCTGCACGGCCGCCCGCGACTTGGCGACGGCATCACGCAGTTTGGCAGGATCGAGCCGAGCCACCACCTGCCCCTTGGTCACCTTGTCGTTCTCGTTGGCCAGCACCGCTTCCAGCGTGCCGGAGAGTTCGCTGCCGACATCGACCGAGCGTGTCGGCGCCAGGGTGCCGCTCGCGGAAATGCTGACGACGAGGTTGCCGGTGACGGCTTCCTCGGTAAGAAACTGCCCGGCGGCGCCGTCTCCTCCGCCGGGAAAAACCAGCGCAAGAAACACGGCGACGGTACCAAGGCCGGCAATGGCCCAGAAGCGCTTCGAGCGGCCAAGAAAGGAGGTGGATCGTCCTCCGGCCTGGAGGAACTCGGGGAGTGCGTTGTCGGGTCGTTGTTCGGGCGCGGTCATGATTTGTCGGATTCCGTGGTGACGGGAACGGCCTGCCAGCCGCCGCCCAGGGCCTTGTACAGCTGGATGACGGCGGTCAGCACGTCGGCGTTGGCACTGGCCAGGTTGTCCTGCGCAGTGAGCAGGGTACGTTCGGTTTCGAGGACGTTCTGGAAGTCGGCCAGCCCTGCCTGATACTGGGCGCGGGCGAGTTCGGCGGCCGTCGCGGCCGACGCGGCGCCACGGCGTCGCGCCTCGGTGCGTTCGCGTCCGGTGGCGTAGGCGCTCAACGCGTTCTCGACGTCTTCAAGGGCGGTCAACACGCTCTTCTCCCAGGCGATCAGCGCCTGTTCCTGCACCGCGTTCTGCACGGCGATCCGGCTGCGGATGCGACCGCCGTCGAACAAGGTCGTGGCCAGACTGGCGGCCAGCGAACGCACGAGTCCGTCGCCGCCGCCGATCGCCGACAGGCTGAGCGCTTTCCAGCCAAGCGAGCCGCTGAGCGTGAGGTTAGGGTAACGGTCGGCCTCGCGTTCGGCAGTCCGGGCGATTTCGGCCTTAAGTGTCAGTTCGGCCGCCAGTACGTCCGGGCGCTGGCGCAGTGTATCGGCCGGAATGCCGACAGCGATGGACTCGGGCGCCGCCGGCAACGGCCGGATTTCCTGCAGCGTTTCGCGCAGGCTGCCGGGCGAGCGGCCGGTAAGCAGCGCGAGACGGTTCTCGGCCGCGGCGCGACTGTTTTCAAGCGAGGGTATCGACGCCCGGGTCTGTTCGAGATTGGTGCGCGCCTGCGCCACGTCGAGCGCGGTGACGAGGCCGGCCAGTTCGCGCCACTCGGCGATCTGCAAGGTGTCGGCCTGGCTGGCGACGTTGGCGCGGGCAATGCCCAGCCGCTGCTGACTGGCGCGCAGGGTGACGTATTCGAGCGCGACCTCGGCAGCCAAGGAGGCCCGCGTGGATTCGAGCGTCGCGGCCATTGCCGCAGCGTCCGCTTCCGCGCCTGTCGCGGCGTCGCGCAGGCCGCCGAAGATCGACGGCTCCCAGCTGGCATCGAAGCCGGCTGCGTAAAGCGTTTGCGACTGGTTGCTGCCCCCGGCCTCGACGCCGGTACGCGAGCGTGTCGCGCCGGCCGAAACGCCCAGGCTCGGGTAGAGGTCAGCCACGGCGAGGTCCCGCGTTGCGCGCGACTGGCGCAGTCTGGCCTGGGCACTGCGCAGATCGGGGGCGTCGGTCAACGCCGTGTCGATCAATTGTTCGAGCACCGGGTCGCCGAGCTGGCGCCACCACCGGGCGAGTTCACCAGCATCAACGGGACGCACCGCCCGCGCTGAAACACTCCAGGCCGGCGGCACACTGACGCGGAGGGAAGAAGCAAGCGCCTCCAGGCGCTGGTCGAGCGTGGCGCAACCGCCAAGGACAAGGCCCAGGGCGACGAGTGGCAACGTGCGTAAAGGGGAGGACACGGTGTGTTTTCGGGCAACGTGGTAACGGGCAAGCCGGAATTATCGGCCAGCCTGCCGCAAAATCGTGACAGAAAAGGAATCGTGGTTCGGTAAATGCAGGTTAAGGCGTATCCATGCTGCGCCATCCGGTGACGGCGCAGCATGGTCAGGAAGCGTGGATCAGCCTTGCGGTGCCGGCGCCGGCATCTCGCGCGGCTGGTTGCGTCCGGGACGATCCTTGCCGTGCGAACGCCGGTGATCGCCTGCGCGCTCCATCCGCTCGAATCCCGTCTTGAAGAACACCCGCGCCTTTTCCTTCTGCTCGGCATTGAGCGAGTCATAAACCGTCAGCCAGCGCTCGCGGACACTGTCGCGCTCCTTCGCGGCCTCGGATTTCAGATCGTCCATCCGTTTGGCGACAGCGCGCAGATCAGTGCCTGGCTGGTCGAGCATTCCCTTGATTTCCGCACGCTCCTTCTGGAAGCGCTCACGCATCGTTGCACGGTGATCGCCACTGTATTTCTCGGCCACGTTCCAGAGCGTGTCCTGCTTCTCGTCGAGCTTGAGTTCGTCGTGCAGGCGGTTCATCGCCCGTTCGTGCATGACAAAGTGGTTACCGGGCCGGCCTTGCTCGGGGCCGAAATCCTTGCCGCGAGCCAATGCCGAACCGCCGGCGGCCAGACCGAGCGAGAGGGTCAGGGCGGCGATAACGAGGCGGGGGGAAAAGCGTGTTTTCATGATGCTGGTCTCCTTTGCGAATTGAGGGGTCAGCCGGCTTGCCCGTTTCAGCTGCCTTGCTGATGTGTCCATTCTCACGGATGGCCCGTTGCAAACGATTTCGCTCACTAGAGGCTTCGTTGCAATATGTTTCTGAGCCTCGATGGGGAAACAAATGCACAAGATCGACGAGGCTGTTTCGCCCCGGCTTGCTTGTTTCATGATCCAAGGCCTGAAATCAGCCTCGGGTTACGGGTAAGATGATCTGATCCCTCGCGTACCGAAACGCGCCAACTATTGAGGACAATTACTATGGCCACCATCGCATTTCTCGGGACCGGGCTGCTCGGCAGCGCATTCGCGGAAGCCGCCGCCAGGCGTGGGGACACCGTCACGGCATGGAACCGTTCGCCGGACAAGGTCCTGGCCTTGGCGCCGTTCGGCGTCAAAGCCGCCACCACACCCGCCGACGCGGTGCGAGATGCCGCGCGAGTCCACCTGATTCTCAAGGACGATGCAGTCGTGGAGGAGGTCATCGCCGCCGCGCGCGTGGGCCTTTCCGCCGATGCGGTGGTGATCGACCACAGCACCACGCAGCCACGACTGACGGCGGAACGCGCTACGCGGCTTAACGCCGAGGGCATCCGGTATCTGCATTGTCCGGTATTCATGGGCCCTTCGGCTGCGCGAAACGCGCAAGGCACGATGCTGGTCAGCGGGCCGGAAGCGATCTTCGATAGCGTCAAGGACGAGCTTGCCCGGATGACGGGGCGACTCGACTACCTGGGTGAACGCCCCGATCTCGCCGCACTCGACAAGTTGTTCGGCAACGCCATGCTCATCGGCCTCTGGGCGATAATGGCGGACATCCTGACCTTGGCCAAGGCTGAGGGCGTGGCTCCCGAGGACGCCATCGAGCTGCTCGGGATGCTCGACCTGAATGCCGTGGTTGCCGCGCGTGGCACAAGCATGGCCACCTGCAACTTCAAGCCGACGTTCGAGCTGGCCATGGCGCGCAAGGATGTGCAATTGATGCTGGACACGGCGGGCGATCTGCCGCTGGCCGCGCTACGTTCGGTCGCCGCGCGCATGGATCAGCTGATCGCCGCAGGCTACGGCGCCGAGGACGCGGGCGTACTGGCCATCGACGCAGTGCGGCAAAGCTGAAGCAAAAAAAGAGGATGGTCGTAGCAAGAATGTATCGGGTTTCTTGCTATGACCATCCAGTCAGGAGATCTTTCGAATCCGGGCGGGGCGGCGGGCGTGGGGGCGCCCGCCGCCGCTGCCTCAGCCCTTGATCGCTTCGGCGACGACGCGGGCGCAGAGTGCCAGCGAGATGGCGCCAGCGTCCGGGTAGCCGAGGCTGCGCTGGGTGTGCGACTTGGCACGACCGAGCTTCGGCGTGAGTTGCGCGGTGGCTTCGCCGGCCTTGGTTGCCACGTCGGCAGCGATCGCCCAGGCTTCGGCGAGCGTCTTGCCCGAGCCGACTTGCTCGTTCAGCGTCGCGGCGAACGGGACGAACGAATCGACCAGCGTCTTGTCGCCGACCTTGGCCCCACCGAGGCGCATGATGGCTTCGAGACCGGCCTGCGCGCCCTTGGCGACAGCGTCGGCGCTCATTTCCGCTTCATCGCTGAGTTGGTTACTCCAGGTACGCAGGGCGAGGCCCCACAGCGCGCCGGAGGCGCCACCGGCGCGATCGGCCCAGGCGTTGGCGGCGGTAGCCAGCACGCTGGCCGCACCGGCACCGGCGGCTGCCGCCTTCTGCGCGGCTTCAGCCGCGGCGGCGGAACCGCGGGTCATGCCCTGGCCGTGGTCACCGTCACCGGCGCGGGCATCGATCCGCCCGAGTTCGGGTTCGGCTTCGCGCAGCGCGGCGGCAACCTTGGCGAGCACGCCGGCGATGCACTTGCCGTTTTCCTTCGACGCGGCGGAGGCCGGGCCGAATTTGAGTTCCTCTTCCTTGTCCTCGAACGCCGGTGCCGGTTGCGTCGGGATGATCGCGCCACGGCGGAGTACCGGCGCGTCGCACGGGGCGCACCAGAGCTGTTCGAGTTCGTCGTCGAGCCAGGTCAGGGTCAGCGAGCAGCCGGCCATGTCCATGCTGGTGACGTATTCGCCGACTTCCGGCTCGACCGCAGTGAGGCCCGCTTTCTTCAGTTCGGCTTCGACGCTGACCCACAGGACGAACAGTTCTTCGTACTTGGTGCAGCCAAGGCCGTTGAGGATGACCGCGACGCGGCCCTTGCAGTCAGCGGGTTTCTCCAGAACCAGCTTGTCGACCAGCATCTTCGCCAGCGCGCTGGCCGGCATCATGTCTTCCTCGCTGATGCCCGGCTCGCCATGGATGCCAAGGCCGACGCCGATTCGCTGCGCCGGCACGGTGAACAGCGGTTCCTTGGCGCCCGGCAGCGTGCAGCCGCTGAAGGCGACACCGAAGGAAACGGTGTTCTTGTTGGCCTTGACGGCGACGCGCTCGACGTCGTCGAGCTTCATCCCGGCTTCAGCCGCCGCGCCGGCGATCTTGAAGACCGCGAGGTCGCCGGCCACGCCGCGGCGCTCGTTGGCCTTCTCGGCCGGGGCGCTGGCGACATCGTCGGTCACCGGGAGGACGCGCACGTCGACGCCTTCCGAGAGCAGCCGTTCGGCGGCGAGGCCGAAGTTCAGCACGTCACCGGCGTACTTGCCGAAGCCGAGCAGGACGCCACCGCCGCGGTTAGCCTTGCGGCAGACGTTGGCGACGAGATGCGTCGAGGGTGAGGCGAACACATCCCCGGCCACCGCCGCATCGGCGAGGCCCGGTCCGACGAAGCCGGCGAACGCCGGGTAGTGCCCGGAGCCGCCGCCGACGACGATCGACACCTTGCCCTCCGGCGTGGCAGTCGAGCGCACGACGCCGCCGATCACGGGGCGCACGTGGCGGGCATAGACCGAGGCAAAGCCGGCCAGGGCGGTCTTGGCGAATTCTTCCGGATTGTCGTAAATGCAGGTCATGTCAGGTCCCCCTTTGACTTAGCGTGGCAGGATGGTGCGGAGATAGTCGCGGTTCATGGCGCAGACGGTGAGGCTGTCGCCGCCGTAGTGTTCGCACAGGAAGGCGCTCTTGTAGCCGTGGGCGAGGGCCTTCTGGATGGCGACCCGGTAATTGATGATGCCCAGCGCGAGCGAGGTCGGGTACGAGCAGATCAGGTTCTGCGCCGGATCCTCGATGCGCATGTAGTTCTTGACGTGCCAGTACTTGGCGTAGGGCACGAGCTTGTCGATCATCGACGCCCAGTGCTCGACCGGCCGGTGCAGGCGGACCAGGTTGCCGATGTCGGCGTTGATTCCGACCGCCGGCACGTCGACGTCGTTGACGAATTTCACCGCACCGTCGGCGGTGCCGATGTAGGTGTCTTCATACATCTCCAGCGAGACCTCGATGCCCAGCTCCTGCGCGTGCTTGCCGAGTTCGCGGATGCGGCTGACCGCCTTTTGATACGTTGCGGGATCATCCGGGTTCTTGACGCCATCGGCGGTCCAGAACCAGAGGTGTTTCTTCTGCTCTTCGGTGAATTCGCCGAACAGGCCGAAGGAGACGGCCTTGGCGCCGATCTCGGCGGCGGCGTCGATGACGCGGTGGTTGTAGGCGAGGTAGTCGTCGGCATTGACCGGGTCGATGACGCTGGCCTTGCGCGTCGTCGAGATCGCCGGGATGGTCAGACCGACCGTCTTGACGACGTACATGAAGTCGCGCAGACGGCTCGGTGAAAGGTCAGCCACGCGCACCCAGCTGTCGCTCGGGTCGAATTCGGTGAACCCGGCGTCGACCACCTGCTCCAGCGTCGCGGCCCAATGATCTGCCGGCTGGTCCTGCACCAGGCTGCCGTCCGGCAACACGCCGGAGAAGCCGTTCATCGCCGCCGCGATCGGCCAGTTGTCGCGGTTCCACTTCGTTTCACAGCATCCAGATTTCTTTTCTTCCGACATTGCCTTATCTCCGATTCAAATGCGTTGTAGGTTCAGCGTTGTACGTTCAAGCTGCCTGTTTCTTGCGTGCCGCTTCGCTGACCAGTTCGACGATGCGTGCAAAGCCTTCGGCCTTCCACGCGGCGCGCCCGACGAACAGGCCGTCGACGTCCTCGATCTCCAGGATGTCCTTGCCGTTTTCCGGCGTGACCGAGCCGCCGTAGATGATCCGTGTCTTCTCCGCGACCTCGTCGCCGCAATGCTTGCGCAAGATGGTACGCAAGGCACGGTGCCGCTCGGCGATGTACTCGGGCGAGGCCGCTTCCGCCATGCCGATGGCCCAGCGCGGTTCATAGGCCATGATGATCTCCGGCACCCGCGTGTCCGGCTGGCCGTCGATGGCGGTCAGCATCTGGCTGGCCAGCACCTCGTCGGCGCGGCCAGACGCCTTTTCCTCGGCCAGTTCACCGAGGCAGAGGATCGGGATCAGGCCGACGTTCATCGCCTTGTCGAGCTTGCGCCGCACCAGTTCGTAGGTTTCGCCGAAATGCTGCAGGCGTTCGGAATGTGCCAGTTCGACGTAGCGACAGCCCACTTCGCGCAGCATCGACGCGGAAATCTCGCCGGTCCAGCTGCCCGCATCCTCCCAGTGCATGTTCTGGCCGCCGATGGCCACCGGCGAACCGTCGAAGGCATAGGCCGCGGTGGTAAGCGAGGTGAAGGGGGGCAAGACATAGACGTCGATCGCCGACGTGTCGATCGCGGCGATCCGCGCGCGAAGTTCCTCGGCATAGCGGATCGAGTCCGCGATGCCGTTGTTCATTTTCCAGCCAGTTCCGGCTACCAGCCTGCGCATGTGTGTGATCTTCCTGCTGTTCGATGTCATGTACGTTCAGGGGAAAGCAGGCCGTGACCAGCGCGACCCCACCAGCCTGAACGCAGTTTGCGAGTTACTTGCGGTACTTCTTGTCCAGTTCGTTGATCGCGACCACGTTACCTGCCGACGGCCCTTGCGGATCGAAACCGGAGATGGAGGCCAGCCACGCGTTGACGATCGTTTTGGCCAGCTCAGGCCCGATCACCCGGGCACCCATAGTGATGATGTGGGCATCGTTGCTCTTCGCCGCGCGTTCGGCGGAGAAGGTGTCGTGCGTTTGCGCGGCGCGGATGCCGGGCACCTTGTTGGCCGACATGGCGACGCCGATGCCGGTGCCGCAGCACAGGATGCCGCGGTCGGCCTGTCCCGACAGGACCGCCTGGGCCACGCGTTCCGCCATGTTGGCGTAGTACTCGCTGCCGCCGGTCGGCGACTTGCTCAGGTCAGTGACCTCGACATCCTTGAGGCTCTTCAGGTAGGGAACCAGGATATCGACCAGGGAAACTCCGGCGCTGTCGCCGCCAATCGCAATCTTCATCTCAGTCGTGCCTTTCGCAAATGACAATGGTATTTGTGGTGAAGCCGTGGGGCAGTATAATACTTTTGTATTTGCGGTACAACAATTGTCTATATACTTGCATCTTTGCACGATGAAAACGAATTGGCGAACCGGAACTCGAACAAGGCGTCAGCCAAAACAACGGGGAAAAACATGAGCACGACCGAATCCAGCAACCTGATTGGCGAGCAGCTGCGCGCGCGCATCGCTTGGTATTACTTCGTCGCGGGTCTTACCCAGCAGGAAATCTCCGACCGTCTCGGCATCGCCCGGGCGCGGGTCAACAAGATCGCCGGCCAGCTGCGCGCCGACGGCTCGGTGATCATCGACGTACGTCTGCCGCTGGCCAGCTGCGTCGAACTCGAAGAAAAGCTGAAGGCAAAATACGGACTGAAAAGCGTCGCCGTAGTTCCGTCAGCGGACGACGACGAGCAGCAGCGGCGGATGATCGGCGAGGCCGCCGCCGCCATCCTCGACACCCTGATTTCCGACGGCCAGTGCATTTCCGTGGGCTGGGGACGCACACTGAGCGCCAGCATCAAGCAGTTGCGCACGCGCAAGCTGACGAACAGCTCGGTGGTGTCGCTGATGGGCGGGCTGACGCGCGGCTCGGAGACCAACACCTTCGAGGTGTCCACCGAGCTGGCGAAGACGCTCGGTGCCGACTGCTACTACGTCACCGCGCCGGTGTATTGCCCCTGTGTCGAGAGCCGCGAATTCCTCCTCGCGCACAGCGGGGTCAACGAGGTCATGGAGCGGGCGCGCAAGTCCGACGTGGCGATCGTTTCCTGCGGCGACCTGACGCCGCGCACCAAGCTGACGACGATCAACAGCGTCCGCCAGCGCCTGCCGGAATTGAAGAAGATCGGCGCGATCGGGGAAATCCTCGGAACCTTCCTGGATGCCGCCGGGAATCCGGTCGATCACGAGTTGAACCACACCGTCATCGCCATGCCACCGGCCGACCTGCGCACCATCCCGAACAGCCTGCTGATTTCCGGCGGCCTGTACAAGGCGGCGGTCGTCAAGGCGATCCTCGCCCAAGGCTATGTCAACGGACTGGTCACCGACGAGGCGGTCGCGCAGAAGCTGCTGGCGTGATCGCCGGGAGGCCAAGCGGGCTCAGATCGCGTTCTTGATCCGTTCCCAGCTGCCTTTCAGGTGGTTGACCAGCGCCGCCGAAAGGCGATCGCCATCGCGTGCCTCGAGCGCGGCGATCATCTCCTCATGGTCGTCCATCGCGCCTTTCCACGAGACCTCGGTCCTGTCGCCAATGAAACGGATGCGCTTCATGCGCGTCTGCAGGATGTCGTGCACCAGGCTCAGCGACTCGTTGCCGGCGAGCGAAATCAGGAGCGAGTGAATCTGCTGGTTGAGCTTGAAATACGGGAGGCGCTCTCTCCGCTCGTAAAACCCGATCATTTCGTCGTGCAGTCGCCGGACCTCGCGGATATCCTCGTCCGACGCGTTCTGACAGATCAGCGGCCCGGCCATCGCCTCGAGATGGCTCAGTACGTCGAGCATGTCGTGCGCGTCCTTGCGGGTGAGCTGGCGCACCATCGCGCCGCGGCTCGGGATCAACTCCACCAGCCCTTCCGATGCCAGCACCTTCAGCGCCTCGCGCAGCGGGGTCCGGGAGATACCGAGCTGCTGGCACAGTTGCCCCTCGTGGATGCGTACTCCGACGGGCAGCAAGCCCTCGATGATCATGTCCCGGATACGCGAGACAACGACGTTGTGCAGGGTGGGCCGCTCGATCCGCACAGCCTCGACCGAGGCTTCGGCGTCCGCCAGAGGGGTCATTTCGCCATTCATCAAAGCACGTCCCGTTTTTGAAATGCCCGGACTATGGGCCCGGCCAAAGCGCCAGTCAACACTCAGCCCCTGTCGCACCTGAATTTTGAATTCAGAACTTCGAATTTATAATTTGACAGTCTCGGCGGATTGGTAGCAGTATTGCCGAAAAAAACTTTCCGAGGAGACAAACATGACGCCCCCCAGCTGCTCTGCTGCAACCCCCTGCCAGCCCACCATTGCCCTGGCCATGGGCGACCCCGCCGGCATCAGCCCGGAACTGACTGCCAAGCTGCTGGCCGACAGTGATGTTCGCGCCGCGGCGAAGATCGTCGTTTTCGGCGACCGGCGCATCCTTGAAGAAGGCGCGACGATCGCCGGGCTGTCGCTCGACATCGCGGTGGTATCGCCGGATGCGGCCTACTACGCCGCGTCGAAACCGGTGCTGGTCGACCTCGGTCATCTCGCGCCCGAGAGCGTCAAACGTGGAGAAGCCACGCCCGAAGGCGGCGCCTTCGCGCTGGAGAACTTCCGCCGCGCGCTGCTCATGGCCAACGAAGGCGAGGCCGACGCGGTGTGCTTCACGCCGTTCAACAAGAAGGCGATGCGTTACGTCTATCCGGGATACGACGACGAGATCCGCTACGCCGCCGACATAACCGGCTTCACCGGCGCGGCACGCGAGTTCAACGTACTGGACAACCTGTGGAACTGCCGCGTCACCTCGCACATCCCGCTGGCGGAAGTCGCTTCCGCGCTTAGCGTCGAAGGCATCCTCGCCGAACTGGCGCTGGCCGACCGCTGCATGCGCGAGGCCGGGCTGGACAATCCGCGCATCGCGGTGGCCGGCCTCAACCCCCACGCCGGCGACGGCGGCAACTTCGGCCAGGAAGAAATCGACATCATCGAGCCAGCCGTGAAACTGGCCATCCAGAAAGGGTTCAACGCCTCCGGGCCGTATCCGGCAGATACCGTCTATGTGCGTGCGCGCAACGGCGAGTTTGACGGCGTGCTGACCATGTACCATGATCAGGGACAGATCGCCATGAAGCTGATGGGCTTCGATCGCGGTGTCACGATGATGGGCGGCTTCCCGTTCCCGATCTGTACCCCGGCGCACGGCACCGCCTACGACATCGCCGGACGCGGCATCGCCAACCTCGGCGCCAGCAAGGCCGCCTTCCTGCTCGCCGTGCACATGGCGACGCGAAATCTGGCGGCAAAGAACACAAAATAACAAGAAGCAGTACCCGTGGTAGTCGTACGTTGTTGTTTTCATCACGTTTCACTTCACACAAGAGGAGTCATTCAATGTTCAAGACCAAACTGATCGCCACCGTTCTGGCCAGTGCACTCTACGCAGCGGGGGCAAGCGCCGCCTGGAGTCCCGACAAGCCCGTCGAGTTCGTCGTCACCAGCGGCGCGGGCGGCGGTACCGACATCTTTACCCGCACGATCCAGTCGATCATCGTCAAGAACAAGCTGATGAACGTGCCGATCGTCGTGGTCAACAAGGGCGGCGGCGCCGGGAGCGAAGGCTACATCCACGGCGCGAGCGAGCAGACCAACCCGTACCGCGTCACCTTCGGCACCAACAACGAATATCTCCTTCCGCTCGTCGCCAAGATGGGTTACGCCGCAGAAGGCTTTACGCCGGTGGCCGCCCTGGCGCTCGACGAGTTCCTGATCTGGGTGAATGCCAAGGCACCTTACGCCGACGCCAAGAGCTTCATCGACGCGGCGAAGAAGGGGGATGGCCTGCGCATGGCGGGCTCGCAATCGAAGGATACGGACCAGACCCTGGTCAGCATCATCGCCGAGGCAACGGGTGCGAAATTCACCTACGTCCCGTTCAAGAGCGGTGGCGAGGCAGCCATCCAGCTGGCGGGGGCGCACGTCGATGCCAACGTGAACAACCCGAACGAGAACCTCGGCCAGTTCAAGGCCAGCATGGTGCGGCCGCTCTGCGTGTTCAGCACCAAGCGCATGGCCGCCGGCCCGAAGGTGAGCAAGGACATGGCCTGGTCGGACATTCCGACCTGCAAGGAGTCGGGCATCCCGGTTGACAACTACCAGATGCCGCGAACGATCTGGCTGCCGTCCGGCGTGTCGCCCGAGGTCCTTTCGTTCTACACCGACGTGATGCACAAGGTGCAAGCGACCCCGGAATGGAAGGCCTACATCGAGCGTACGTCGCAGACCGGCACCTTCCTCTCCGGCGATGAACTGCGCAAGTACATCACCGCGGACACGGCCCGGGCCTACGGCGTATTCAAGCGCGAAGGCTGGCTGGCGAAATAAGCTACGTGTTGTCGGGGGCGGGCGCGAGCCTGCCCTTTTTTTGCGGCGAATTCAAGGAGTTGTTTATGCGAACCACCTCCGGGACGCTGGTGTCCCGTTTCACGATGGAAGTGGTGACGGCGCTTGTCACCGGACTGCTGGGGGCGATCGTCTGCTACGGATCGACGGAATTCGGAATCGGCTGGGGCGACGCAGGGCCGGAGCCCGGCTATTTCCCGTTCTATGTCGGATTGATCACCATTTTTGCCAGCCTGTTCAATCTGGTCATGGCCTTCAAGCACTACCGGGGTCGCGTCGAAGACTTCCTCACCGGAGAACAGGCCCGCCGCGTCGTCGCCTTTTTCGGGCCGATGGTGCTTTTCGTGCTCGTAACGTCCTATCTGGGAATCTACGTCGGGATGATCCTGTACCTGATCGGCGCCATGGTCTTCCAGGGCGGCTATCGCCTGCCCAAGGCAGCCGCAGTCGGGTTGATCACCGCCATCGCCAACTATTTCCTGTTCGAGGTGTGGTTTCAGGTGCCGCTGCTCAAGGGGCCGCTGGAGCCATTGATCGGCATTCATTGAAGCAAACCTTCGCGATCACGCTACCAAAACACTAGGGGAGTTTCACCTTGGACAATTTCAGCAATCTGATGGATGGATTCGCCATTGCGTTTTCCATGTTCCATCTCGCCCTCATGGCGGCCGGCGTGCTGCTCGGCATCCTGGTCGGCGTCCTGCCGGGGCTGGGTGCGCCGAACGGCGTCTCGCTGCTGCTGCCGCTCACATTCACTATGGATCCGGTCTCGGCGATCATCCTGCTCACCAGCATGTACTGGGGGGCCCTGTTCGGCGGGTCGACAACGTCGATTCTCTTCAACATCCCCGGTGAGCCGTCGTCGGTGGCCACCACCTTCGACGGCTACCCGATGGCGCAGCAGGGGCACGCCACGCACGCGCTGACCCTGGCCTTCATGTCAGCGGGAACCGGTGCGATGTTCGGCGTCGTGGTCATCACCCTGCTGTCCGGCTGGGTAACCGAGTTCGCCCTTAAGTTCAGTTCGCCGGAGTACTTTGCCGTCTTCCTGCTCACCTTCTCCAGCTTCATCGGCATGGGCAGCGGCTCCGCGTTCAAGGCCGTCGTGTCGATGATGCTCGGTTTCGCCTTCGCCACGGTGGGCATGGACGGCATTTCCGGCAACATGCGCCTGACCTTCGGCTTCCCCGATCTCGTCAAGGGCATCAGCTTCCTGGTGGCGGTCATCGGCCTGTTCGGGATTGGCGAACTCCTGCAGACGATGGAGGAAGGGCTGCGCTTCGACGGCATCCATGCGCGCATCCGGATCCGTGACGTACTCAAGGCCATCGCATCGATGCCAAGTCACTGGGTGACGCTGTTGCGCAGCGCCGTGATCGGCGCCTGGATGGGCATCACCCCGGGCGGCCCGACTGCTGCGTCGTTCATGAGCTACGGGCTGGCCAAGCGCTTCTCGCGGCGCAAGGAGCATTTCGGCAAGGGCGAACCAGCGGGCGTTGTCGCGCCCGAAACCGCCGACCATTCGGCCGGCACCTGCGCGATCCTGCCGATGCTTGCGCTCGGCGTGCCCGGTTCGGCGACCGCCGCGGTGATGATGGGGGGGCTGATGATCTGGGGCCTCACGCCCGGTCCGATGCTGTTCATCGAGCGTCCGGACTTCGTCTGGGGCACCATTGCCAGCATGTATCTCGGCAACGTGATGGCCGTGGTACTGGTTCTCGCCACGGTACCGATGTTCGCCGCGATCCTGCGCATTCCGTTCTCGATCATCGGGCCGATGATCGTCGTGGTGTGCTTCATCGGCGCCTACTCGATCAGCGGCTCGCGTCTCGACCTCTGGCTGGCCGTGCCCTTCGGCATTCTCGGCTACACCTTCAAGAAGCTCGGCTATCCGATCGCACCGATGGTGCTGGCCATGGTTCTTGGGGACAAGGCGGAAGATGCCTTGCGGCAGTCGATGATCATGTCCAAGGGCTCGCTCGGCATTTTCTGGACCAACTCGACCCTTTCCGCCACGATCATGGTGCTGGCCATGCTGCTGCTCTTCTGGCCCGGCGTCAGCCTGATCATCAAGCGTCTGCGCAAGCCGGCGGTTGCAGTTACCGCCTGAAGTCCGGGCGTCGCACGCCGGCCTCATCATCGCTGGGCCGGTGTGCGAGAATCGCCCGATGCCTCATCTCTTTCTCGACATTTCCTCGCATGGACTCGGCCACCTCGCGCAGGTGGCCCCGGTCGTTAACGAACTGGCGACGCGGCTCCCGGACCTGAAACTCACGCTGCGCTCCGCCCTGCCGCTTGCCCGCCTCCGCGCCCGTCTGCAACTGGACTTCGACCATGTTGCCGAACGCAGCGACTTCGGCTTTGCCATGCACGACGCCGTGCGCATCGACTACGAAACCACCGCGGCGCTCTATCGCGACTGGCATGCGGACTGGCCCTCCCGCGTCACTGCCGAGGCCAGCTGTTTGCGTGCGTTGAACCCGGATCTGGTGCTCACCGATGTGGCCTATCTACCCTTGGCGGGTGCGGCGCAAGCAGGCATTCCGGCCATGTCAATGTGCTCGCTCAACTGGGCAGATCTGTTCGCCCACGTTTTCGGCGACGCGCCGTGGGCCGCGCCGATCCACGCGGAGATTCTCGCTGCGTATCGCAGCGCCGCTGCTTTCCTGCGCCTGACACCGGCAATGCCGATGCCCGACCTGCCCAATGCCCGCCCCGTGCCACCGGTCGCGGCGCTGGGAGAGGATCGGCGCGACGAGCTGCGTTCGCTGCTGAAGCTGCGCGAAGACGAGCGGGTCGTGCTGGTCGCCTTTGGCGGCTTCGACAAGGCGTTGGGCGTCGATCGCTGGCCGGTGACGCCGGGCGTTCGCTGGCTGGTGCCGGCGAGTTGGTCTGTCGAACGAACCGACATGACGGCGCTCGAATCGCTGCACATGAATTTCACCGACCTGCTGCGCAACGTCGATGCCGTGCTGACCAAGCCCGGCTACGGCACGTTCACGGAGGCGGCGTGCAACGGCACAGCGGTACTGTATGTCCGCCGCGACGACTGGCCGGAGCAGGACTGCCTGATCGACTGGCTGCACGAGAACGCCCGCTGCGTTGAGCTTGAAGAACACACGCTGGCGGGCGGGACGATGCGCCCCCTTCTCGACGCACTGTGGGCGCAGCCGGCACCGCCATTTCCGCGCCCGGAGGGCGCCGCGGCGGCCGCCGAACTTATCACGGCGCGGCTTCCCGCCCGTAGTTGAGCAGGCCGGCCTTCAGTTCAAGCAGATCGAGTGGCGCGAACGGCTCAAGACGCCGCTCGCGGATCTGACCGTCGAGCCGGACGACGCAGGTGCCGGCCGAACTGCGGATGACCGAGCCCTTGACCGAGTAATGCCGCTCGGTTGCGCCGAGGCGGATGTCGATGAGCAGTGGATCGCCCTTGTGCAGCGACGGCATCGCCGGATTGCCGCTGTCCAGCCGGAGGCGCAGTTCCGCGTCGGATACATCCACGATCGTACACGCCCCGGAAAATTCCTCGCCCGGCACCAACAGCCTCGCCGGCACACGGGTGCGCGTGCGCGGTTTCCGCCGCTGATCGGTGACCGACAGGGTGCCCAGTTCCGGAGTCAGCAGCACCATGTTCATCTGCGCGTAGGGACCGTCGTGCAGGACGACCTGCTTGGCCACCTCGGTATCGATGGTGGAGATGCCCTTCATGCCGGCGTTGGAAATCAGGGAAATCGAGTTGCCGGGACTGAACTGACCGTGCCGGCTGAGTTGGGCGCGGCGCTGGTAATCGAGCTTTTTCTCCAGGTCCGAGGTGTCGGGAACGAGAATCTGGAACTGCCGGATGCCGGCCACCGGAATCCGGGTACCGGCATCCTCGGCATGGAAGCTCGCGGGCGTGCCGTCCGGATCGGTTTCGATGGACTCCATCGAATAGATGAAATGGTGATTGACCCCGTAGCCGACGACCAGCGTATCGAGAACGATGTCCTTGTTGAATTCCGGGTAGTAGCGCAACTTCTTGCCGATCGGAAAAAACTCGATCAGCGTGCGCATCCTGCCGAGGTCGAACCTGCCTGACGGAGCGTGGGCGGCGTGCGCGCTCCGGTTCGCCTCGGCGCGTTTGCCAAAAAGGGATTTCAGCATTTTCGACTTTCCGCGTCCGGTATTTTTCCAGTCACGAACTGTAGCGCGAAAGCGACGCGCTCGCCTAGCCGGGAGCGCTCCCGGGTGCATTCTCGGCGGCGAAACGGAAACACGATTTGCCGGCGCTCTTGGCCTCATACATCGCCTCGTCGGCCCGCCGAAGCAGATCGTCCATCACCAGCGACGCGTCGTCGCAGTAGGCAACACCGATGCTGGCGCCGATCCGGGCCCGAGCCGCCTCGCCGGTCAGATCGAACGGCCGGGCGATGGCGTCGACGATCTTGCCGGCGACCTTCGCCGCGGCGTCGGGCGACCCCAGATCATGCAACAGGACGAGGAACTCGTCGCCGCCCAGGCGAACGACGACGTCGCTCTGCCGCACGTGATTTTCGAGAAGGCGGGCGACAGCGATCAGCAACTGGTCACCGGCATCGTGCCCAAGGCGATCGTTGACCTGCTTGAAGCCGTCGAGGTCGATCAGCATCACGGCGATCGCCTGGCGCGGCCGACAATTCCGCAGGTAATCGTCAGCGACGCGCTCGAAGGCGCGCCGATTGAGCAGGCCGGTCAAGGCATCCTGTTCGGCAATCTGGTGCGCCAGAGCCAGTGCATGCTTGCTCTCGGAGATATCGTTGGCGATGCCCTGGACCAGGGAAGTGTCACCGTCCAGCGGCGTGAGCACGATCTGCAGCCAGCGATTTCGCTTGCCCGGGATCGCAATCTCGGCCGTGGCCGGCTGGAACTCGGCGATGACGCGTTCCACCAGTGCGGGCAAGCGATCATCGCCGAGCAATGCCGCCAGGTTGGCCGGCGGCTTGCCGATCGCCAGCGCCTCGCCGGTCGGCAGGCCGAGCGTCAGCGCCAGCCACGGATTCCAGTCACGCAGCACGCCCGCGCGATCCAGGGTAAAGATTCCGGTCTCCGCATTCTCGAAGATCAACCGCCATTTCTGCCCGGCGGCCTGGTGTTGCGCGCGAATGTCGCGCTCCGCCCGGAGCGTCCCGCGCATGCGCGCGATCAGGTTGTTAACGTTCCACGCCAGCCGCGATACTTCGTCGCCCCGCCGCTCGTCAATGAAAAGCAACGAGTCGCCGAATTCCACATCGATCACCTGCAACTCGTCCGACAGTGCCGTGATCGGTTGCGTGACCAGCCGGGTGATCGCCCAGATGAGCGTCAGGGTGACGGCCGTGATGACGACGACCAGCACCAGCGCGACGAACCAGGAGGATTCGCGAACGCTGGCCGCAATGATTTCCGCCGCCGGGACGAGTTCGAGCTGCCCGATGACTTCGCCGTCGCCGAACGGCGAGTAGAGGGGGTGGCGCAAGGGCTCGGCCGGAAGCTGTTCGCGAATGCCCGGCTGCGCCAGCCGCACCAGTTCACGCTGATCGTCACGGATGGTGATGTGCGCGATCGTTCGGTTGGCCAGCAGGCCGGAGGCGACTTCCGCGGCAAGGCGGGCGTCGTGGGTGTAGGCGGCGATGCTCGCCGTGTGTTCGACGATCCGGACCAGGGCGTCCAGGCGCAGATAAAGACGCTCCGTTTCCCGCTGCCCGGTGATCGTCAGGACGGCCCAGACGGCAAGGAACCCGACCGTTACGCCGGTGGCGACGATCATCAGCGTGGTTCGCAGCACGAGGCTGCGGTTGAAGCGTTCCCGGAGGGAAGGCAGGAGTTTATTGGTCAAGTCTGAGTACCACCCGGACGCGCTTGTCCACCTTGTCTTCGTTGATGTAGGCGATGGCGTTGCGCTGACGGGCCACGCGGTCGAGCGCGGCCTGGTCGCTGAGCACCAGCATCGGCGGCAGGGTTTGTCCGGAAAATTTCAGGCGGGCCCAGTAGGCGTCGATCTCCGCCACATCCCGGCCAAGCAGCGCCTGGTAGAAACGCGCGCGCGCCGGCTCGACGTCGATCATCGCCAGCGGCTCGCCGCCTGGCGTGCTCTTCGAACGCCCGGTGTAGTACTGGATGACCTGCGAGCGGGACAGGCTGTCCAGACCGCTTTCCGGATGGGCGATGACCACCAGCCCCGCAGCCGAGGCCGCAAACGCAACGAATAGACACGCACCGGCAATTGCACACGCCGCTGCGTGGATGGGGGGGCCGGATCGCTGCGCCATCAGAAGACGTAGTCCAGCGTGAGGGTGAACACGTTGACATGGCGATTGCGCAACGACTGGCCGTCGTCATCGAGCTGCATCAGCGACCGTTTGGCCTTGATGTGATCAAACTGGAACTTCAGTGCGGTATTGCGGGCGAGTTCGTAGCGAACGCCCAGGCCGAATGAATATTCGTCGTCGCGCAACCGCCCGACGACCTGCTGATAGCGTGTAGACAGAGGCGCCAGTGCCGCGACGGGCGGCAACGTCAGCGGCCGGTCGACGGCCTTGATGATGCTCCGCGAATAGGAGACGAAAGGCTTCCACTTGCCGATGCGGTACGCCGCCGTGTAGTCGCTCATCCAGCCGTGGTAGTTGGGAAATGCCTGATAGTCGAGCCAGGCGACGACGCCTTTCAGCGAATACGGCCCGCGTTCCCAGCTGGCCGCAATGCCGCCGAAGCGGATTTTCGACGAGCCGCGAATATCATCGGCGCGCTCACTAGCCTGCGCAATGCCGTAGGTGCTGCCAACGCTGCGCAGAGTGCTGGCCAACGACGAGAACGCGTCGTCGTCACGGGCATGGATCTGCGCCAACGTCGCGGAGAGCATCAGTTCGTGCGTGCTCCACTCGTAGGTCGCCCCGAGCGTCGTAGCCCTGGGCAGTTTGTAATAGCTGAGCAAGGCTGAATCGCCGCGGCTGCGGCCGCCATAAACCTTGAGCCAGCTCTGGCCAGGGCCGAGGTCATGGCGAACGCTGAATTCCGCCCCGTCGTAGGTATCGAAGGCAATCAGCCCGTAGATCAGCGGCGCCGGCCGGACCGTGGTGAACGTGTAGCCAACATGGCGCGAATCGCCGTCGAGGTAGAGATCCATGCCGAGTCGGCCCAGACGCAGGACGAAATCGTCGTTCGGCGCGTACTTGGCAAATCCCCAGGTCAGCGAGGGATCCCAGTCGCCATCTGCACGCTGCCGGCTGACGCCCTGCGCCATGACCGACCAGTCCCGGTTCAGCTGGCCGTCGATCTGCAGGCCGGCCGACGAGTCGACGCCGGTGCCCAGCGTGCCGTTGCGTACGCCATCGGGCTGCTCGATGCTGCGCCGGAAGCGGAAGTTGTCCTCGTCGTGATAGGTGAGCCCGAGGGTGCCGAAACCGCTGACGCGCCAATGCCCCACGCCTTCCATCGGTTCACCGGGAGTCTCGGCAGCCGCGGCGGGGGCCAGAGCGAACAACGCACAGCAGGCAAGAAGCAAACGCATCGGCATGGTCTCTTTGGGGTGATCCATACGCTTACGGTGGAAAAACAACGTTCAACAAGTAGCACCAAACGGCGCCTTGATCAATGACGGCCGGGTGCTGCCAAGCGGAATCGCTTTGATCAGACAGTAAAGCCGAAAGAGCGGAGCAGGTTGGCGGTCTCGTGCAGCGGCAACCCCATCACGCCGCTGTAGCTGCCGGAGAGGTGTTCGACGAACATCCCGGCGCGGCCCTGGATGCCGTAGGCGCCGGCCTTGTCCATGGGTTCGCCACTGGCGACATAGCGCCGGATGTCGGCCTCGTCGAGGACGCCGAAAGTCACTTCGCTGATCGACGTGACGGTCTCGACCCGGCCTTCGAAGGCGATGGACACCGCGGTCAGCACCCGGTGGCTGCGCCCGGCAAGGCGGCGCAGGATACGCTGCGCGTCGGCGGCGTCGAGCGGTTTGCCAACGATTTCACCGTCGACTTCGAGCGTGGTGTCGGCAGCCAGTACCGGTTGCGGCATCAGCCGCCGCAGCAGCACCGTGCGCCAGCCGTGTTCCGCCTTGGCGCGCGCCACCCGTTCGACATAAACCTCCGGAGTTTCGCCCTCGTGTGTCGATTCGTCGACGTCGTCGTCCTGGCGCGGCGGTTCGCGGAAAAACAGGGTGTCGAACTGGACGCCGATCTGTGTCAGCAACTCGCGCCGGCGCGGGCTGCGCGAGGCGAGATAGATGCGGGGGTTGCGAGTGTCGATTGCCATGAGGGTCAGCCTTCGCGGTGATACGGGTGGTTCCTGACCACGCTCAGCGCACGATAGAGCTGTTCGCACAGCACCAGGCGGGCCATGGCGTGCGGCAGGGTCAGACTGGAGAGGCGGATCATCGTGTCTGCACCCGCCTTCACTTCCTCGTCGATGCCGTCGGCGCCACCGATGACGAAGGCAGTGTCGCCGCCTTCGCGCATCCAGTCTTCAAGCCGCTGGGCCAGCTTCAGGGTGGTCAGGTCGGCGCCTCGCTCGTCGAGCACGACGGTGCGGGCGTAGCCCTGCAGCGCGCCACGCAAGCGGACCTTTTCGGCGGCGAGGAGTTGTTCGCGCGTCTTGCCACCGCGCGGTTCCGGCTTGATCTCGACCATCGCCACGGGCAGTTCGCGGGGCATGCGCTTGATGTACTCGGCACAGCCGGCGGCGACCCAGTCAGGCAGCTTGTGGCCTACCGCGAGGATGCCCAGTTTCATTGTTTTACGCGCCGGCCGTGGCCGCCCGACGCACGCGCTCGGGGCCCTTGCCGCCCCACAGCTCTTCGAGGTTGTAGTAACTGCGGATCGCCGGCTGCATGACGTGCACCACGATGTCGCCGAGGTCGACCAGCACCCATTCGCCGCCGTCCTCGCCTTCGGTCGAGAGAATTTCACCGCCCGCTTCGCGCACCTTGTCCTCGACGTTGCGCGCTAGCGAACGGACCTGCCGGTTGGAGTCGCCGCTGGCGATGACCAGGCGTTCGAACAGCGGCGTGAGCTTGGCTGTGTTGATGACTTCGATGTCCTTGCCCTTGATGTCTTCAAGGGCAGCCACGACGATTTTTTCGAGTTGGGCAGCTTTCATTGGCGATTCAGTTCTCCGTGTAGAAATGATGAGTGCGGATGTGCTCAAGCACGCAGTCCGGCGCCAGATAGCGGGCGCTCGCACGATTGGACAGCAGGGTACGGATCCGGGTTGCCGAAATGTCGAGCGGGGTCATCGCGAAGCTGACGATGCTCCCCGCCGGGCTTGTCGTCAGCCGTTGCGGGTCGGTGCAGGCGCGTTGCCGGAAGACTTCCGCGAGCGCCGTCGGCAGCTGCTCCGCCTCGACGGCGTAGCCCGGACGGTGGGCCACCGCGACATGGGCCAGTTCGAACAGTCGTTCCCAGCGGTGCCAGCCGGCCATGTTGGCAAAAGCATCTGCGCCGACCAGCAAGACCAGCGGTTGTTGCGGACCATAAACGTCGGGGCAACGGAGGCGCTCGAGGGTCGGGACCGTATAGCTGGTCTGTTCCGCATCGACTTCCGCGGCATCGAGTTCAAAGCGGGGATTGCCGGCAATAGCCAGGCGCACCATGTCGAGGCGCTGCCGGGGGCCGACGCGGGGCGTATCGCGCAAGGCCGGCTGACCGGCGGGAATCCAGCGCACCTTCGCCAGTCCCAGCGTATCCGCCGCCTCCTCGGCGAGGCGCAGATGGCCGAAATGCACCGGGTCGAAGGTGCCGCCGAAGACGCCGACCACCACCTCAGTCGGCATCGCCCAGGTTGCCGAAAACGTCGCGGTAGCTGACGTAGAAGCTGGCATAGACCGTCGGCAGCAGCACCATGCTGAGCGCCACGGTAAACATGGCGGCCAGCGGGCCGCCGCCCCCCAGAGCGCCGAGCAGACGCGGCACGAATACGCCGAGAGTGCCCACGGCCAGCGAATAGGTGAGAAAGGCGCGCCAGTTGCGTGCCGAGGCGACCAGGCTGAAGAACAGCGACTTGCCCGCCGACATGTCGTGCCAGGCGGCCAGCACCGGGGCGAACCAGAACGCCATCATCACCGGGACGAGCAGCACGATCGCCAGTTGGGCGGCGATGAACACAGACGTCCCGGCCAGCGCTTCCGGGTCGGGCATTTCACCGATCACCAGCATGCGGAACAGGATGCCGCCATCGAACAGCGCGGACAGCCCGAGAATGCCCATGCTGGCCACGACATAGGTCGCGCCGAGCGCGAGCAATGCCTGCAGGTTGCGATGGAAGCCGGAGAAAAGCACCTGCGGCGGCATGGCGTCGTCGTCGTCGATGATCCGGCAGGCGTTCATCAGGCTGACGGAAAAGGCCGGAATCAGCACGAAACTGATAATCTGGCCAAGATACGGGACAGCCGAGATGACAGCCATCGACAGCCAGTAGCCGAAGACGAGGAAGGTAAGCAGCACCGGCTTGCGCCGGAAAATCGCGAAACCTTCGATGAGCCAGCGCAGGCCGCGGCTGGCCGGAAGCGTTGATGCTTGCATGGGGTTACAACGTGTCAGTGAGCAAGGAAAACGTCCTGATAGGACGCGTAGAGCGTGCCGGAGAGCACCGGCACGAGGACCAGGAAACCCAGGCCGACCGGCAACGCGGCAAAGAAGGTCAGGACGAAGATGACCAGGCCGAGAATCAGGAACGGCAGGATGTTCTTCAGGCAGGCATTGAGGCTGGCCTTGCAGGCGTCGACCGGCGGCATGTTGTTGAAGAACACCAGCGCCGGAGCGAACCACATGGCCATCGCCAGCGGCACGAGCAGCAGCGACGAAAGCAGCATGGCCAGCAACGAACCGCCGAGCAGCACGCCGAGGCCGGAGGGCCCGGCCATCATCATGCCGCCGGCCAGCGAACCGCTGAACAGGACGAACACCACCAGGTTGATCGCCAGCATCGCGACCATGAAGATCAGGCCGAGGAAGATCAGCGGCGTAGTGCCGGCGCGGAAGCCGGCGGCAAGGTGTTGCAATTCGATCGTGCCGGAAACGCTGGCATTGCGGCACATTGCCAGCAGGCCGGCGACGACGACCGGGGTGAGCAGGCAGGCCAGCAGCGGCCCGGCGAACCAGACGATGGACAGCGCAAAAAAACCGACGATCAGGATGACCGTCGCGGCGATCCAGACGCCGGGATTGGCCAGGAAGATTCCCCAACCGAGTCGCAGCCATTCGAACGCCGCGCCGGCGCCGACATCGCGGCTGCGCCCGTCGAAAGCCGGTGCGGAAATGGGAAACGGCTCCATGCCGAAAGCGTTATGGCAGCGACACGGGGATCAGAAGGTGCCGATCACCCATTGCGGCACGCTCAGGCCGGGGTTTCCCGGGCCTTCCTGGCGCACGAAGGAGCCCTCGCCAGTCGGGTCGATCAGGATGTACGGCTCGCCCCGTGTTGGCGTCACCCGGATCTTGTACAGGCGGCCGTTGACCCGGTATTCCTCGACCGTGGCGCCTTCGCGCTGGCGGATGGTGACCTGCGGCTCGATGTCGTTGTCGAGCGGTTCGACGACAGGCGGCTTGTGGTCAGCGGCGGCCGGCTTGTCAGCGGGAGCCTGGGCCGATGCCGCGCCGGCCGTGACGGCCAGGGCGAAAAGGAGGAAATAGGGGCGGCGCATGGGGAAAATCCGGGGGCAGAGAGTCGCGATTGTATTACAGATTGAGCAGCATCTCCCGCTCGCTGGGCAGCGGGGCGAAGCCGCGTGTTTCGTAGTGTTTGAAGATGGCCTCGACGATCTCTTCCGGCGTGTCGATGACCTGGATCAGACCGAGATCCTCGGGATCGATCATCCCCTCGCTGACCAGCGTCGCGCGGAACCAGTCGACCATGCCGTTCCAGAACGGCTTGTGCACCAGAATGATCGGAATCTTCCGCGCCTTGCCGGTCTGGATCAGCGTCAGGGCTTCGAGCAATTCGTCGAGCGTGCCGAAGCCGCCGGGCATGACCACGTAGGCGTCGGCGAAGCGCACGAACATGTACTTGCGCGCAAAAAAGTGGCGGAAGCTCTGCGAGATGTCCTGGAAGCCGTTCGAACTCTGCTCGTGCGGCAGCTGGATGTTCAGGCCGACGCTGGGCGACTTGCCGTGGAAGGCGCCCTTGTTGGCCGCTTCCATGATGCCCGGGCCGCCGCCGGAAATCACCGAGAAACCGGCATCGGAGAGCTGCCGGGCGATCTTTTCGGTGAGCTGATAGTAAGGCGAATCGGGCGCCGTGCGCGCGCTGCCGAAGATCGACACCGCCGGGCGGATTTCGGCCAGCCGCTGCGCCGCCTCGACGAACTCTGACATAATGCCGAACACCCGCCACGCCTCATGCGAGGCCGCGAATTTCGCGGCAGCCGGGTCTGCCAGGTGCGGAATCTTTCCTTTTTCGGTCATCGTTTTCTTCTTTCTTGAATATGCCAACCCTGCTGCTGGTCGACGGATCGTCCTATCTCTATCGCGCCTTTCACGCCATGCCCGACCTGCGCAATTCGCAGGGGGAGCCGACCGGCGCCATCTACGGTGTTCTGAACATGCTGCGCCGCCTGGACAGTGACACCAAGGGGCAGGACGTAGCTTACAAGGCCTGCGTCTTCGATGCCAAGGGCAAGACCTTCCGTGACGACTGGTACCCGGAGTACAAGGCACACCGGCCGCCGATGCCGGAGGATCTCGCGGCGCAGATCGCGCCGATCCACGCCTGCATCGAGGCCTCCGGCTGGCCGATCCTGATGGTCGACGGCGTCGAGGCCGACGACGTGATCGGCACGCTGGCCCGGCAGGCTGCGGCACAGGGCATTCACGTCGTGGTGTCGACCGGCGACAAGGATCTGGCGCAGCTCGTTGATGCGCACGTCACGCTGGTCAACACGATGAGCAACGAAACGCTTGACGAGGCCGGCGTGCTGGCCAAGTTCGGCGTGCCGCCGACGCACATCGTCGACTACCTGGCGCTGATCGGCGACACCGTCGACAACGTGCCGGGCGTCGCCAAGGTCGGCCCGAAGACGGCGGTCAAGTGGCTGGCGCAATACGGCTCGCTCGACGGCGTGATGGCCGCGGCCGGCGACATCGGCGGCGTGGTCGGCGACAACCTGCGTCAGGCGCTCGATTTCCTGCCGCTCGGCAGAAAGCTCGTAACCGTCCGCTGCGACCTGGAATTGCCGGTACAACCAACCGACCTCGCGCCGCGCCCGCTGGAGCGGGAGAAGTTGGTCGAGCTGTTCAGCCGCTACGAGATGAAGTCGTGGCTGAAGGAGGTCAGTGCGGGTGGAGAAACGCAGCAGGCCACACCGGCAAAGGCGGCCGACACCGCCCCGGCATCGCTGCTGCCGACACCCGAGCGGCACTACGCGACGATCGTCGACTGGCCGGCCTTCGACGCCTGGTTGGCGAAGATCGAATCCGCGCCGCTCGTCGCCGTCGACACCGAAACGACCAGCCTCGATTCGTTCGCGGCGCGCATCGTCGGCATTTCCTTCGCCGTCGCTCCGGGCAAGGCCGCCTACATCCCGCTGGCACACGACTATGCCGGCGCGCCGGAACAGTTGCCGCGCGAAGAGGTGTTGGCACGGCTAAAACCCTGGCTCGAATCAGCGAAGCACGCCAAGATCGGCCAGCACCTCAAGTACGACGAGCACGTCTTCGCCAACCACGGCATCGCGCTGGCCGGCGTCGCGCACGACACCCTGCTGCAGTCCTACGTGCTCGAAGCAGGCAAGTCCGGCGTCCGCGGACACGACCTCGGCCAACTCGCGCAACGCCATCTCGGACTGGAAACGATCGCCTACGAAGACCTGTGCGGCAAGGGCGCCAGCCAGATCGGTTTCAACCAGGTGGACGTTGCCAAGGCGGCCGAATACGGCGCCGAGGATTCCGACCTGTGCCTGCAACTGAATGACCGGCTCTTTCCGCAGATCGCCGCCAGCGAAGGGCTTTCGCGCGTCTACGGCGAAATAGAAATTCCAGTGCGCGAGATCCTCTTCCGCATGGAGCGCTGCGGCGTGCTGATCGACACCGACCTGCTCACGCAGCAGAGCCACGAACTCGGCAAACGCCTCGTCGAGCTTGAACAGCAGGCGCACGAACTGGCCGGACAGCCGTTCAACATCGCGTCGCCGAAGCAACTCGCCGAGATCCTGTTCGCCAAACTGGGTCTGCCGGTGAAGAAAAAGACGCCTTCCGGCACGCCATCCACCGACGAGGAAGTGCTCTCTGAACTGGCGCTCGACTACCCGTTGCCGAAGGTGCTGCTCGAATCGCGCCAGCTCGCCAAGCTGAAGGGCACCTACACCGACAAGCTGCCGAAGATGGTCAACGCGCAGACCGGGCGCGTACACACCAGCTACGCGCAGGCGGTGGCCGTCACCGGCCGGCTGGCCTCCAGCGACCCCAACCTGCAGAACATCCCGGTGCGCACCGCAGAAGGACGGCGCATCCGCTCGGCGTTCATCGCGCCGCCCGGCGCCAGCATCGTCTCAGCCGACTACTCGCAGATCGAACTGCGCATCATGGCGCATCTTTCGGAGGACGCCCGCCTGACGGAAGCCTTCGCCCACGGCGAGGACGTGCACCGCGCCACGGCGGCGGAAATCTTCGGCGTCACGCCGCTCGAAGTCGGCCCCGACCAGCGGCGCGTCGCCAAGGTGATCAACTTCGGCCTGATCTACGGCATGAGCGCCTTCGGTCTCGCCCGCCAGCTCGACCTCGAACGCTCCGCCGCGCAGAGCTACATCGAGCGCTATTTCGCCCGCTATCCAGGTGTGGCGAAGTACATGGAGAGCACGCGCAACACGGCGAAGATGAACGGCTACGTCGAGACCGTCTTCGGTCGCCGCCTGTGGCTGCCGGACATCACCGCCGCGCAGGTCGGCCGCCGTCAGGGCGCCGAACGCGCGGCGATCAACGCGCCGATGCAGGGCACCGCCGCCGACCTCATCAAGCTGGCGATGATCGCCGTGCAGGGATGGATCGATCGGGAAAAACTGCGGACCAAGCTGGTCATGCAGGTGCACGACGAACTGGTGCTCGAAGTGCCCGACGACGAACTCGTGCGCGTACGCGTCGAACTGCCCCCGCTGATGACGCAGGTGGCTAAACTACGGGTGCCGCTGGCAGTCGAAGTCGGTGTCGGCGCCAACTGGGACGAAGCGCATTAAGAGTGAGGCCGGAATGAATAGATCACGGGCAATCAAGCTGTTGCAAGAGAGCAAACCGTGCTGTCGGCGCGCTTCGGCGTGACGCAGCTGGCACTGTTCGGGTCGACAGCACGAGATACGGCAACTGCGGAGAGCGATATCGACGTACTGGTCGCTTTCGATGGGCCTGCGACGTCCGAGCGTTACTTCGGCGTCCAGTTCTATCTGGAAGACGTATTCGGCAATCCGGTCGATCTGGTGACGGAAAAAGCCTTGCGCGCCGAGCTGCGGCCATTCATCGAACGGGAGGCGGTGCATGTCTGATGGCAGCACGCGCGAATGGCGTTTCTATCTTGACGACATGATCGGCTTTGCAGAAAAAGTTCTTGCCTACACCGACGGTCTGGATCAACCGGGGCTCGTCGCCAGCGGCCTGAACTACGACGCAACCGTGCGCAATCTCGAACTGATCGGCGAAGCAGCAACGCATCTGCCGGATTCGGTGCGCTCCTCCCACCCGCAAATCCCCTGGCGCATGATCATCGCGACCCGGAACCGCCTGATTCACGGCTAGCTCGGTATCGACAACGATACGTTGTGGAGCATCATCCACGACGACGTTCCCACACTTTTGGCGCAGCTACAGCGGCTCAAGCAGTCCGTTTAGGCGAGCGCGGTTCTCAAGGCGCGACCCGACAATTGTGTCGAGTCGCGCCATTCTGCTATACCCGGAACCGCCCCATCTGCGTCCGCAGGTCTTGCGCAATGTGCTCCAGCTCAATGGCCGTATCGGCGGTGCTGCGGATGGTTGCCGTGGTTTCCTCGACCATCTGGGCGATCTGCTCGACGCGCTGGGCGATCGAGGTGCTGGCGGCGCCCTGCTCCTGCGTCGCCGCGGCGACTTCGCGCACGCGTTCGAGAGTACGCCCGGCGCCGCCTTCGATGGCCTGCAGCGAATCGCTCGCCGAACGGGCCAGCTGAACGCCTTGCTCGACTTCCGGCAGCGCCTCGTTCATCGCGCCGACAGCACCGACGGTGTCGTTCTGGATGCCGGCGATCATCTGCTCGATTTCGGTGGTCGCGTTCGACGTCCGTTCGGCCAGCTTGCGCACCTCGTCGGCGACGACCGCGAAGCCGCGGCCCTGCTCGCCGGCGCGGGCGGCCTCGATGGCGGCGTTCAGCGCCAGCAGATTGGTCTGCCCGGCAATGTCCTTGATCACGTTCGCAATCGAGGAAATCTGCACTGCCCGGCCTTCCAGCGCACGGATGCGCTCCGAAGCATCCACCACCGTGCTGGCGATCTTCTGGATCGCCTCGGTCGCCTGGATCACCCGCCCGCTACCTTCGCTGGCCTGACTCATCGATTCGCGCGAGTCGTTCTCGGTGTCGCGCGCGCTGTCGGCGATGTGTGTCGAGCTGACCGTCAGTTCCTCGATCGCCGCGGCCATCGCCGAGGTCGCGTCGGCCTGCTGATTGGCCGCGACCGACACTTCGCTCGACGCGCGGTTGATCTGTTCGGCGTGTTCCACCAGGAGCGTGGCATTGTTGTTGATCTGCTGGACCAGTGTGCGCAGCGAGACGACCATCGCCGCCAGCGCATGCAGCAGGCTGCCAGGCGGCGGCGAATCGACCGAGGCGGTCAGGTCGCCGTCGGCGACGCGCTGCATGACTGCGACGGCAGCAGCGGGTTCACCGCCCAGTTGTTTCAGCACGCTGGACACGATGCGCCAGCCAAGAAGCATGAGCAGGATGACGAGAACCGCTGAAATGCCGCCGAGCACCATCGCTGTACGGCGGAACTGGGTGTCGACGTCGTCGATGTAGATGCCGGTTCCGACGACCCAGCCCCAGGGTTTGAACAACGCGGCATAGCCGAGCTTGGGCTCGGCCTTCTGTTGTCCGGCACGCGGGAACCAGTAGTCGACGAAACCGCCGCCCTGATTGGCCACCTTGACCAGTTCCTGGATCAGCAGCTTGCCGTTGGCGTCCTTCATGTCGCCCTTGTTCTGCCCTTCGAACTCGGTGCGCGGCGGCAGCAGGACGTAAACGTGATTGGTGTCGAGGATGAAGTAGTAGTCGTTGGCACCGAAGCGTACGTTACGCAAACTCTCCTTGGCGGCCTGCTTCGCCTCTTCATCGGACAGCTTGCCACTCTGGGCCAGCTTCTGGTGGTACTCAAGGACGCCGAGGCTGACTTCGATGAGGTTTTTCGTCTTTTCCTTGCGGTCTTCGAGCATGCCGCCCTTGAGTTGCAGCAAGGCGATGATGCACAGGATGAGCAGGCCGACCAGCGTCAGCCCGATCAGTAACTGCATGCGCGTCGAAACACGCCAGGAATTGAATCCGCTCATGGTCTCCCCCGTGATGTTAGAACTACCAGTTCCATTTAACGCGGGATGGGGAGGATAAGCAATCCCTTAAAATGCTGAGGTGCGGCTGGTGCGATTTAGCCGATGGCCAGAGCGACGTTTCCCTTCACCGTGCCACTGCAGGCCAGTACGTAGCCGGCGGCGATCTCCTCCGGCGTCAGCGGCACCGTGCTCGTGCTTTCCACCTCACCATCGATGACCTTGCACTTGCACGAGCCGCAGACGCCGGTGCGGCAGGCGCCGATGATCGGCAGCCCTTCGCGCTCGAGCACGTCGAGCAGCAGTTCGCCGACGGCGATTTCCGCCGTCCTGCCGAAGTCCGGCACGTGGAGGCTGAAGCGCTCGGCGTCTTCGGTAACCGCCACGCACGCGGTCTGGAAGTTCTCCCGGCGAATCGCCTCGTCATCCAGGCCGGCGTCGCGCAGCCAGGCGCTGACGTCGTCCATGTAGCTCTCCTGGCCGCAGAGATAGGCGCGCGTGCCCAGCCGATCGGGCAACAAGATCTGCAGGCGGGCGGCGTCGAGACGGCCGTGATGGCAGGGGGTGCGCCCCTGCGGCCGGGTCAGGAAGAGGTGCAACTTCAGGTTGACGTGCTGGGCGGCCAGCGCCAGCAACTCGTCGCGGAAGATGAACTCGTCCTCGCTGCGCGCGCTGTGGAAGAAATAGATATCGGTCGCTGCGCGCGTTTCGAGCAGCCAGCGTGTCATCGACATCATCGGCGTGATACCGCAGCCGGCGGAAAACAGGGCAACATTGGCCGGCACGTCGGCCGCCTGCAGGGAGAAGTCGCCTGCCGGCGCCAGCGCCGGCAGTTCGTGCCCGGGGCGGACATGGTCGAGCAGCCAGTTGGAAACCAGCCCGCCGCTCACCCGCCGGACGGTGATCGACAACGTTTCCGGCCGCGTCGGACTCGACGAGATGGAATAGGCGCGCCAGTGGGTTTTGCCGTCGATCGTCGCACCGACGGAGATGAACTGGCCGGGCAGGAAATGAAAGAAGGCCCCGGTGGTCGAATACAGGACAAAGGTCGCGGCATCGGGCGTTTCCTCGAGGCGCTCGATGCAGGTGAGCGGCGAATCGCCCTGCCAGAAAAGGTGGTGTTCTGTGATGGTGTTCATGGCGTGTAACCAGAGGGAGACAAATCCGTCACCCCGGATTGCACCGGGGTGACGGGCGGCGTTGCGACGTCAGGCTCAGGCCGCGAGCATTTCCTTGAGGTCGTCCTCGACGTTCGAGATCAGGCGCAGGCCGAACTGCTGGTTCAGCGTGGCGATCAGGTTCGGGGTGAGGAAGCCGGGCGCGGTCGGACCGACGCGGATGTCCTTGATGCCGAGCGAAAGCAGCGTCAGCAGGATGACGATGGCTTTCTGCTCGAACCACGACAGGACCAGCGACAGCGGCAGGTCATTGACCCCGCAGCCGAAGGCGTCGGCCAGCGCCAGCGCCAGCTGGATCGCCGAGTAGGCGTCGTTGCATTGGCCGACGTCGAGGAAGCGCGGGATGCCGTTGATCTCGCCGAGTTCCATGGTGTTGAAGCGGAACTTGCCGCAGGCCAGCGTCAGGATCACGGTGTCCTTCGGCGCGGCCTTGACGAAATCGGCGTAGTAGCTGCGCTCCTTCTTGTCGCCGTCGCAGCCGCCGACCAGGAAGAAATGCTTGATGTTGCCGGCCTTGACCTGCTCGATGACCGCCGGCGCGGCGCCCATCAGCGCGTTGCGGGCAAAACCGGTGGTGGTGTAGACCGGCTCGGCATCGCTGGCGAAGCCCGGCTGCGCCAGCGCGGCGTCGATCGCGGCGGAGAAATCGTCGCCGTCGATGTGCGTCACGCCCGGCCAGCCGACGATGCTGCGGGTAAAGATGCGCGCGCCGTACTGGCCGACGTTCGGGTCGATGATGCAGTTGGAGGTCATCACGATGCTGCCCGGGAAGGCAGCGAATTCCTTCTGCTGGTTCTGCCAGGCCGTGCCGTAGTTGCCGACGAGATGCGCGTACTTCTTGAACGCCGGATAGCCGTGCGCCGGCAGCATCTCGCCGTGCGTAAACACGTTGATGCCCTTGCCTTCCGTTTGCTCGAGGATCAGTTTCAGGTCGTGGTAATCATGGCCGGAGACAAGAATCGCCTTGCCCGTGATCGGCTGCGTGTTGACGCGCGTCGGCTCGGGGTGACCGAAGGTTTCGGTCTCGCCCGTATCGAGCATTTCCATGACGCGGTAGTTGAGCGTGCCGATGTCCATCGCGCACTGGAACAAGGCGCCGGCGTCGCCCGGCTGGGTGCCGAGGTAGGCCATGATTTCATGAAAGCGGCCGGCGACCTGGGCGTCGGTCTGGCCGAGCACGCGGGCGTGTTCCATGTAGGCGGCGGCGCCTTTCAGGCCGTACAGGCAGAGCAGGCGCAGGCCGATCACGTCCTCGCCGACTTCCTTCTTGCCGCGGTTCAGGGCGAAGGACAGCGCATCGCTGAGCATCACCGTCTTGGCATCGGGCAGGCGGTAGTGGGCGGATGCAGGCAGTTTTTCCGGGGTGACGCCCTGAGCGGCGCAGGCGGCTTCGTAGCGGACACGCAGATCGTTGCGGCAGGCTTCGGCGCGGCGGGAAAAATCGATGATGCGCTCGGCGTCGAAGTTGACGTTGGTCAGGGTCGAGAAGAAAGCCTGCGGCACATAGGCGTCGATCTCGGCATCGACGACGCCGACCTTGCGCGCGGCGACGGCGTAGGTCGACACGGCCTGCAGCAGGTGCACCAGCATGTCCTGCAGATCGGAGACCTCGCTGGTCTTGCCGCACATGCCGCGCGCAAAGCTGCAGCCGGCGTCGCCTTGGGGGGTACGGATGGTGTGTTCACATTGCACGCAAAACATGAGAGATCCTCGTTGGTTGGGATGAATGACGGGATCGTCTATTGCGAGGAGCGTGCCAGAATTGCAGGCAGTTGATTTTCAACGCTATTGCCCGACCCGAAGCAGGCCAGGGAGTCTGATTGACCCGCAACATGACCGAGTCCATATGACCCCAACGTGTCAAATAGACTCAGCCTTCAGTAACGCAACACGCGAGCGAGAAAGGCGGCCAGCAGCGGGTGTTGCGGCCGGTCGAACAGGGTATCCGACGGCCCTTCTTCGAGCGCCTGCCCGTCGGCGATGAACACGCAACGGTCGGAGACGTGCCGGGCGAAACCCATGTTGTGGGTGACGATGATCAGGTCGCGGCCTTCGTCGCGCAGCTCGGCGATGAAATCGAGCACCTCGGCGGTCATTTCCGGGTCGAGCGCCGAGGTCGGCTCGTCGAAGACAAGGAAGCGCGGCTTGATCGCGATGGCGCGGACGATCGCCACCCGCTGCTGCTGCCCGCCCGAAAGCTCTGCCGGTTTCTGATGTGCGTGACGCGAGAGCTGGAAGCGTTCGAACAGTGCCGCGACGATCGCCTCCGCTTCCTCGGCAGGAACGCCGTGCACCCGAACCAGCGGCAGCAGGACGTTTTCGCGGGCAGTCAGGTGCGGAAACAGGTTGTAGGCCTGAAACACCGTGCCGATACCGCGCCGGTGCGCAAGCAAGGCTGGTTCGGAGAAATCCAGCGTCTGCCCGTCGATGCGCACGCTGCCGCCGTCCGGCGCAGTCAACCCGGCGAGGATGCGCAGCAGCGTCGTCTTGCCGCCGCCCGACGGGCCGATGATCGCCAGCGAGTGAAAGTCCGCAAGGGACAGCGTGACCTCGCGCAGCGCCTGGCTTTCGCCGAAGCGCTTGCTGACCTGGCTCAACTCAAGCCGCAAAGCGGAACCTCCGTTCGAGGATGCGGCCGAGCAGCGAGATCGGCAGGGTCAGCAGCAGGTAGCCGACGGCCAGCGGCAGGTAGCTCTCCAGCGTGCTGTAGGTGAAGGCGTTCACCTCCTGCGCGTTCAGCGTGAATTCGCTGACGGCGATGATCGACAGCAGCGACGAGTCCTTGATGATCGAGGCGAACTGCCCGGCCAGCGGCGGCACGAGTTGGCGCACCACCTGCGGGAAGACCACGTAGCGGTAGGTCTGCGCCGGCGTCAGGCCGATGGCGCGCGCCGACTCGAGCTGCGAGTCGCGGATGCTCTCGATGCCGGCGCGGATCATCTCGGCCAGGTAGGCGCCGGCGAACAGCGACAGCGCGAGGACACCGACGAGATAGCGGTTCTCCAGTCCGAAGGCGTTGGCCACGACGTAGAACAGGATCAGGATCTGCACCAGCAGCGGCGTACCGCGAATCGCCTCGACGTAGAGCACGGCGCTGTAACGCAGCGGCAGGAAGAGCGACCGCCGGGCCAGCGCGGCAACCAGCCCGATCAGCAGGCTGGCCCCGAGCGACACGGCGGAAATCACCACGGTCATCAGCCAGCCTTGCAGGAACTTCTGCCGGTACCCCCAGATCGCCTCCCAGTTCCAGCCGTAATGCAGCTGGGCGAAGGCAAAGCTGAACAACCCGGCGGTCAGGATGGCGACCAGGCACCAGGAAACCACTTGCGCCGTTCGGGCAAGCGGTTTCCCCGGCGGCGGAGCGAACAACAGGCTCAAGGGACGTGGCGCCGAGTCACATGAAGAATGCCGAACCCAGGCGCTTGAACTCGTCCTTCATTTCCTTCAGGTAACGATCGCCGAGGCGCTCGAAACCGCCCTTCGCGCGATAGTCCTTGAGGAAGGCGTTGACCTTGCCGCGCAACTCGTCGTTGCCCTTGCGCAGGCCGACGGCCCACGACTCCTTCTGGAACGGATCGAGGATCGCCCGCGTGGTTTCCTTGTGGCGCTGCCAGTTCTGGTAGGTCGACATCTGGTCATAGATGAAGGCGTCGGCCTTGCCCTGCGAGACTTCGAGCACCGCGGCCGATTCCTTGTCGAGCACGAGGAGCTCTGCGTTCTTCAGGTTGGCCGTCGCGTAGAGGTGGCCGGTCGTTCCCTTCTTCACCGCGACCTTGACGCCCGGCTGGTTCAGGTCGGCAATACCTTTAATTCCCTGCGCGGTCGAGTCCTTCTTCAGCAACAGGCACAGCCCGGTGGCGATGTACGGATCGGAGAAATCGATCGACTTCGCGCGCTCGGCGGTAGCGGTCATCGAGGAAATGACCAGATCGACCTTGCCGGTCTTCAGTGCGGGAATCAGCCCGTCCCAGGCGATGTTCTCGATCACCGCCGGCCGCCCCAGTGCCTGCGCCAGATCATTGGCCAGGTCGACGCTGATGCCGCTCGGCTTGCCCTGCGGATCGGTCATCTCGAACGGCGGGTAGGCCAGCTCCATGCCGACGACCAGCGGCTTGGCCGAATTTACCTTGTCCGCCGCTCCGGCCGGCGCAACGAGAATCAACAGTGCCGCCGCGGTGGCGAAAAAGACTCGGAAAGGGGCACGGATTTGCAGTTTCATCGGAACGCTCCTTGGAGATGACTCGATTGGTTGCCATTCCAGCATAGCCGCCGGGACGCACATCCAGAACAGGATTCTCCCCGAATATTCCATCGCCCGAAAGCTCGTCGAGATGAACCACGGCTCGGCCAGGTTACATCAATGCACCTCGGCAAGACGGGATAGGGGTCAAGCAAGTAAGATAGCGATGTAGCGAGGAGGCACATCCAGGATGTCGCGGGGAAAAGCACTTCCGCCCCCCTCGTCGCGGCAGTACTTCCTGTGGGGAGTCCTCGTAATTCATAACCATCTCCAATGAAAGGATCCGTCACATGCCCGAATTTTGTAACCCATTCTCCGTGTTGAAAAATGACCGCACACTGACGAACAAGGAACTGGTTCGCGCCATCCGATTCATGATCGCCGCGGAATATGAAGCGATCCAGTTATACCAGCAAACCGCCGAGAGCACGGACAACGAATTGGCGAAACGCGTTCTTCTGGATGTGGCCGATGAGGAGAAGGAACACGCCGGGGAATTCCTGCGTCTGCTGAAGGAACTGGATCCGGACGAGGAAAAATTCTACGAAGAAGGCGGCGAAGAAGTCGAAGAAATGATCGAGAAGCTGAAGAAATAGCCCTCCATTGAAGGCAGTCGCCATGTCGTTGCAGCGGAATTCCGTTCAACACGCGGTGGTTGCCCGCAAGAAGCACAGAAATTCGATGGACCGATCCTTCCTCTCTCGCCCGGGCCTGCATTTTTCCCTCGCGCTGCTCGCCTTCGTCGCCGTTATCCGTCCAGGTGTTGCGGCCGGAGTCAACGGCGAGTGGATCGGACTTGGCCGAACCGAGAACTTCCGCGCCTATCTCGACCAGAGTTCGGTGCAACGCAACGGCGACCTCGTGCGCGTCTATCAGTTGACCGATTTCGCAACGGCGCAATGGGTCGACGAGCGCACCGTCGTCGGCTCGATCCGCTCGCTGGTCGAGTACGACTGCAGCCAACCGCACGCGCGGACGCTCGCCCTCGAAGCGTATTCCGAGCAGATGGGAGAAGGGCGGCTGGTGGCCAGCGAGCAGAAGCCCGATGCTCCCTGGGAGGGTATCGCGCCGAGCGGCATCGGCGAGAATACGCGCAAGCTGGTTTGCAGGAAGTGACGGTCGCCGCGCGAACGAACTATCGCCCGCTCAACCCTTTATTCCGAGTCGCCGTGCAAGCCGCTGCAGGTTGGCCCGGTCGACTCCGAGTTGCTTCGCCGCCTGCGTCCAGTTGCCTGAACATGTGGAAAGCGCACCGACAATCAACTGGCGCTGGTAGGCATCCACAGCCTCGCGCAAGCCGGCTGGCATGGCCACCGGCACTGCCGGCGTCTTGGCGGCAACGGTGTCGAACGTTCCGGTAACGGCCGGCAAACCCAGGTCGTCCGGCTGCACGACCACACGGACCGGGTCGCGTTGCGCGGCTTTCAGGCTGGCGCGTAGCAGCAGGTGTTCCAGCTCGCGCACGTTGCCCGGCCAGTCGTAGGCAGCCAGCACGGGGAAGGTCTGCGGGTGCAGGTCGATGCGCTCGATGCCGAGCTTGTGCCGCGCCATGTCGAGGAAGTAGCCGGCCAGCACGGCGAGGTCCTCGCGGTGCTCGCGCAGCGGCGGGACAGCGATCGGATAGACATGCAGGCGGTGGTAAAGATCGCTGCGGAAGCGCCCGGCTTCGACCTCGTGGTACAGGTCGCGGTTGGTCGCGGCAATGATGCGCACGTCGACGCGGATCACCTCGTCGGCGCCGACGCGCTGGATCTCTCCCTGCTGCAGCGCGCGCAGCAGCTTGGCCTGCAGGCTGAGCGGCAGTTCGCCGATCTCGTCGAGGAACAGCGAGCCGCCGTGCGCCAGTTCAAATTTCCCGGCGCGATCGGAAATGGCGCCGGTGAACGCGCCCTTGCGATGCCCGAACAGTTCGCTTTCGGCGACCGATTCCGGCAGCGCGGCACAGTTGATCTGCACCAGCGCCTGCTCGTTGCGCGCCGACTGGGCATGCACCGTGCGCGCAACGAGTTCCTTGCCGGTGCCGGTTTCGCCGGTGATCAGCACGGCCAGGTCGGTCGCCGCGACGGTGGCGATCTCCTGGCGCAACTGGCGCATCGCCCGACCGTTTCCGATCAGGTTGCCCTCGCGGCGGAAGGCCTCCTGCATCAGGTCGCGGGCGATCGCCCGCTGCCGCTCGCTGGCCTGCTCGAGCGCGCGGATCAACGCGACGTTGCGCAGGGTGGCGGCGGCCAGCGCGGCGAAGGCGCCGATCGTCGCGTCCTGCACCTCGTCGAAGGCGTGTTCGTCGAGCGCGTCGAGGGTAAGCACGCCGACCAGTTCGCGGTCGACGTGGAGGCTGCAGCCGAGGCAGGCATGCACGCGCCCGTCGCCGTGGGTATCAATGGCCATCAGGCCGTCGAACGGGTCGGGCAGGTCGCTGTTCGCCGGGAAACGGACCGGATTGCCGGCATTCAGGATTGTCGCCAGTCGCGGGTGTGCCGCCGGATCGAAGCGCCGCCCCATCAGATCGGGTGCCAGGCCGACGCTGGCCATCGGGATCAGCTGGCCGTCCCGCAGATGCAGCAGCGACACCGCATCGCACGGCAGCACCGAGCCGATGGCCGACACCAGCCGCTGGAACTGCACCTCACCCGGCATGGTGTTGGAGAGATCGACGGCGATCTGCCACAGGGCGCGATCGATGGCTTTCTGGAAACGCATGAACTTAAAAACCTCACCGCAAAGTCGCAAAGGCGCAAAGATCGCAAAGGAAACGCTGAACTACCCGTCACCCCGGCGAAGGCCGGGGTCCAGTTCGTTGAAGTTCATGGATTCCGGCCTTCGCCGGAATGACGAATCTTCAATGAACCAGCACGTTCCCAAAGGGCCAAAAGTAGCGAAGGAGGCAGAGTATAGGACGAGATACGGCGAAAACTGAACCCGTGCTCCGCGGGCCGGTCAGACCCGGCAGGACGGGTCATCAACGAAGAGGAAGCGATGGACGGAACGTACGAAGTACAGGACGAACTCTATCAATGCGTCGGCTACTGCCAGGCCGATGAAGACAGTGGCTGTTGCCTCGGCTGCGGCCGGCCGCTATACCCGCCGGCTTTGAGCGCAGCCGCACGGCCTTCGGAGGTCACAACGGAAAACCGCTTCCCGGTTGATCCACTGATGTAAAAAAAGCCGCGGCGGCGGTTGCCGGCGCGGCTCTCTTTTTGTGCGCCCGGCACGGGCGCACTCCTGCGGGTGCAAGTCCCGCCGTAAGTTGATCACAGCGAACGAAGTGAAGCGCAACTGCGTGAGGGTGACCGAGCGTGGGAAGGAAGCGTGGATCGTAATCTGCGAGCCGATGGACAAGAACCGGATAGAAGGCGCTGCCGAGCAGGGCGAGCGGGCAAAGGACCGCGAAGCTCTCGTGATCAAGACGAAGCGGCGTAGATCTGGCGGTTGTGCAGAGAAGGAGTGCGTTCTTACCCGGGGAGATCTCGCCTTGTGCCTGAAAGGGCGACGTGGGACCACGGAGCGAGAAGTCAGCAAAGGCCATAGTAGTTGC